>NZ_JBQKLA010000002.1:0-163480 GCF_052116465.1 Collinsella sp. Sow4_D11
TTTTTGACTACCCTTTATGTGGGGGTAGTCAAAAAAGCCCCGTCCCAAATTAGCTGCCCCAAACGCACTTCCCCTGCACCAACAATGGCAACATCGCAGGTTGAGCATAAGTCAGCGAGCGCCGTCCAGAACGTACAAGTTGGCATGAAAAAGGCAAGGCATAGACCTTTTGGTCATGCCTTGCCTTTTGAATGACAAATTGTCGTTCTGGGCGGCGCGCAGCGTCAACTGGTTGCGCGGTTCGTAGAACCGCGCAACATAAGAGCGCCCCCTCCCGCGCACGGAACGGGAGGGGGCTAAAGGTAGGAGTCTACCGGTGGGTTGACCCCACCGGACAGACGATGACCAAGTGATCCTCTACAGGATCGTCAAGGTTTCCGTGGGGCACCCGTTGGGTACTTAGATCAACACGCAGGCGACGGTCAGGATGATGGCGCAGACGACGGAGAGAACGACGATGAGCTTAAGGGCAAACTTGAGCCAGGTCGTCCACTCGATCTTGGCCAGGGCGAGACCGCCCATGATGGCACCGGAGGTCGGGGTGAACAGGTTCACGACACCGATGGCGGCGGAGAAGATCATGACCATGACCTCGGGCGAGAAGCCGAGCTTAACAGCCAGCGGTCCCATGATGGGCATGGAGACGGTAGCCATACCAGAGGTCGACGGGATCAGGAAGGACAGGCCGAAGTAGACCAGGAAGCTCATGGGAGCGAAGATCACGCCGGACAGACCAGCCAGGGCACTGGCGGCAGCGTCGAGGACGTAGACGTCGAGACCGGTGTTGGCCATGAGGACGGAGATGCCACGGGCGAGGGCGATGACGAGAACAACGGACATCATGTCGGCAGCGCCGGTGATGAAGGTGTTAACGATCTGCTTCTCGGACAGGCCACCGATGATACCGATCAGGATAGCCATGAGGAAGAACCAGGTGGAAGCCTCGTCGAAGTACCACTGGCCAATGGGCAGGCCGGTGATCAGGGCAGACCAGCCCTGGACGACGGTGTTACCGTCGGCATCGTAGACAGCGCCAGCGTCAAAGAAGTTGGCAACGCCCTCGTTGAGGTCGGCCAGCGGAATGAAGCCGACGATCATGACGACGAAGGTGAAGGCAAAGGCGATCAGAACACCCTTCTGACGACCGGTGAGCTTGACCTCCTTGTTAACCTCGGAAGCAGCCTTGCCGTGAGCCTCTTCGGCGTCCTTGAGCTCCTGCATCGACAGGATGGTGGAACCCTTGTCAGCCTTGACCTTCTTGGCATAGCCCATGACGAAGAAGATGGAAATGGCCGTGGTAACAATCCACAGGACGGCACCGAGGCCGATGATGATGGACTGGTTGACCTCAATGCCAACGCCGGTCAGAGCGTCGACGGCAGCGCCGACGGCGAACGGGTTAACCGTGGAGCCCAGGCAGCCGCAGCCAGCGCCGAGCAGGACGGTAGCGGCGCCGACCATGGGGTCGAAGCCGGCAGCCATCATGGTAGCGGCGAGCAGGGCGTAGAAGGGAACGGTCTCCTCGCACATACCATAGGTGGTACCACCGAGGGAGAAGATGAGCATAAGGACAGGAACGAGCATGATCTCGTTGCCCTTAAGCTTCTGCACCAGAACGGCGATGCCGTTGTCCAGAGCGCCAGTCTCGGTCATCATACCGAGGAAGCCGCCCAGGATCATAACGAAGAGGCAGACGGGCAGAGCGTCAGCGAAGCCCAGGATCGGGGCGGTGCAGAAATCGCTCAGACGGGCTGCAGTAACAGCGCCGCCGGACGTGCCGGAGACGATAACGGTAATCACTGCAACAATTGCCAGCAGAGCTAGAAGAATGGTGAACGATGAAGGCATACCGCGCTTTTTCTTAGCGGTCTCAGTCATAGTTCTCATCCCCCCTTCATAAATCATTTAACTTTCTCGCGCGAAGCGGATCTTCCGTGCCGTGCCCACCGCCCGACGCAAGATATTTACCAGACAAACCGCTCGGGGTGTGCAGCAATACACCCCGAGCGAAATGCTTAAAGGCTCTTACTTGAGCGTTGCGTACATGACAGCCTTGATGGTGTGCATGCGGTTCTCGGCCTCGTCGAAAACCTTGGAAGCGGGGCTCTCGAAGACCTCGTCGGTGACCTCCTGCTCGGTAATGCCGAACTGCTCGCACTTCTCGGCGCCAATCGTGGTGTTGGTGTCGTGGAAGCTGGGCAGGCAGTGCAGGAAGATGGCACCCGGGTTGGCCATAGCCATGACCTCGGAGGTGACACGATACGGGGTGAGCTGAGCGATGCGCTCGGCCCAAACCTCGTCAGGCTCGCCCATGGAGACCCACACGTCGGTGTAGATAACGTCGGCACCGGTGACGCCGTCCTTGACGTCGGTGGTCAGCTTGATGGTGCAGTCGTTAGCCTCGGCGATAGGCTTGCAGGCCTCGATGACGTCGTCAGCGGGCATGCACTCCTCGGGGCCACAGGCCACGAAATTCATGCCGAGCTTGGAGCAGACAACCATGAGGGAGCGAGCAACGTTGTTCTTGCAGTCGCCCATGAAGACGAGGGTCTTGCCCTTGATGTCGTAGTTGAAGTTCTCCTGGACGGTCAGGATGTCGGCGAGCATCTGGGTGGGATGCCACTCAGTGGTCAGGCCGTTCCACACGGGCACGCCGGACTTAGCGGCGAGCTCCTCGACGTCGTCCTGGGCAAAACCACGGAACTCGATGCCGTCATACATGCGGCCGAGAACGCGGGCGGTGTCCTCGATGGACTCCTTCTTGCCCATCTGCGACGAACCCGGATCGAGGTAGGTGACGCCCATGCCCAGATCCATGCCGCCGACCTCGAAGGCGCAGCGGGTACGAGTGGAGGTCTTCTGGAAGAGCAGAACGATGTTCTTGCCCTCGAGATAGCGATGCGGAACGCCAGCGCGCTTCATGTCCTTGAAGTTCTTGGAGAGCTTGAGCAGGTACTCGATCTCCTCGGTGGTGAGGTCGAGGAGCTTGAGGAAGCTACGGCCGGAGAGGTTAACACCCATGGTTCGTTTCCTTTCGAAAAATGAATTACGCAAGTATTCGTGTTGCCCGTTTGACGGGCAAAACCGGTGCGGTTGTAGGGGGACCGCACCGGAAACGGAAAGACTTAGAGGTCCTCGCGCCAGAAGGGCATGCTCATGCAGCGCGGGCCGCCACGGCCGCGGGAGAGCTCGGCGGAGGGCACGACGAGAAGGTCCAGGCCCTCCTTGTACAGCACGTCGTTGGTGACGGTGTTGCGGGCGTAGACGCAGATCTTGCCGGGCTCGACGCACAGGGTGTTGGAGCCGTCGTTCCACTGCTCGCGGGAGGCCGCGATCGGGTCGCCGCCGCCGCAGGGGATCAGCTTGACCTGGTCGACGCCGGTGGCGTCCTCCAGGACGTGCTCGAGGGTGTCCTCGATCAGGCGGATGTTCACGTCGCCCGGGTTCTTGCCGGCGGTCAGCTCGTAGACGCGCAGGGTGCCCATGATGGCGGGGTGGATCGTGAACTTATCGACGTCGATCTGGGTGAAGACCGTGTCGAGGTGCATGAAGGCGCGCGAGACCGGGATGTCGAAGGCCAGGATGCGCTCGACCTTGGAGTCGGAGTTCCAGAAGATGTTCTGGGCCATGACGTCGATAGCGGCGGCCTGGGTGCGCTGGGAGATGCCGACGGCGAGGGTCTTCTCGTTGATGTTCAGCACGTCGCCGCCCTCGGTGTGGAACTGGCAGTCGCGGCGGAAGTACAGGGAGACGTCCTTGTAGTCGGGGTGGTACTTGAAGACGTACTTGCCGTACAGGGTCTCGCGGTTGCGGGTGACCGAGTACATGCGGTTGAGGTTGACGCCCTCGCCGACGACCGCGAACGGGTCGCGGGTGAAGTAGAGGTTGGGCATCGGGTCGATGATCAGGTCGGACTCGGACTCGGAGTTGACCAGGGAGTCGAGGGTCGTGGAGGCCGTGAGGGGCATCTCGATCTCGGCCTTGGTCATGCCGGCCATGGTCTTCTTGACGAACTCGAGGTTGTCCTCGATGGAGTCCAGCTTCTCGCGGACGATCTGCGGCATGTGCTTCCCGCGGATGCCGGCCTCGGCGATGTACTGGTCGGTGAACTCGTCGCGGGCGCCGGGGACCTGGTCGAACACCTCGGCGACGAGGTTCTCGAGGTAGAGCACCTCGACGCCCTGGTCCCTCAGGATCTGGGCGAAGGTGTCGTGCTCCTGCTGCGCGACCTCCAGGAACGGGACGTCGTCGAACAGGAGCCGCTCGAGCTCGTCGGGCGGCAGGTTGAGGAGCTCGTCGCCGGGACGGTGTAGGCAGACCTTCCTGAGCTTGCCGATCTCGGAAGGCACGTGCAGACCTTTCGTCATGGCCTCCTACCTTTCTTTCGGGCCCTTGTCAGGGCCGATTCGTTAGCGCCCCTCCGTGTGAGGCGTTATTGCTGACGACATATTTATATCCAAAATCAACCCATACTTCCACCTTGCCCCCGAACGGTTTTTTATAGGGGGTGAACGGCATACACATATACTTCACGCATGGCACACTTCATCTTAATAAAGTGTATTTACGTGCTTAAACGCGTTTTCAATCCAAAAATCAAATGGAACTAAACTTTATTAAACCACCCTCAGATTGCATATTTCGTGCAACGATATGAATAGAATTCGCAATTCTTGCTGTGTCTCAACCATTTTGATTTTTATTCATAAAAAAGTTTGTCCTATTCATTTTTAGCAAACAGATTACCGTTTACCAGACGTTGGATACCGTTCACCGGAAGCTTAGTATAAGGCCCGTCGAATACCCGATCGATCTTGCGTCTCCATTTGTAACAACTTGACTTTTCCGGCGGCAAAGACATGCAGACCCGCTCCCCAAAAGGGGCGGGTCTGCATTCGGTACACCTAGGGCCAAGTAAGGTTTAGGCCTTCGAGGGCCTCAAGGGATTAGCGATCGAACTCGGCCAGTGCATCGCCCAGAAGCCTCAAGCCCTTGCGAAGAACATTTTCGCTCGCGCAGTAGCCCAGGCGTGCGCCGCAGGGAAGCTCAAAACGGCTGCCGGGCACCAGCAGCACTCCCCTCTCGGACAACAGACGCTTGCAGAACTCCTCGTCGTCCTCGGGAATATCAAGCTGGATAAACGAGGTAGACACGCCCTGCGGGGCCGTCCAGGAAACGCGATGTTGCGTATCGATCCAAGCCTGCGCGATATCGCGATTGCCAGACACGATCTTGCGGTTGCGCTCGAGAATCTTGTCCTTGTGCTCAAGCACATAGGTCGCCAGGGCATCGTTGAACACGCCGCCGCAGATCATAGTGTAATCGCGATAGGTACGGATGCGATTGGACACCTCTTCGTCGGTCACGACCCAACCCACGCGGGCTGCAGGCGTCGAATAGGTCTTAGATACCGAGTTGGTGACAATGGCCTTCTCATACACGTCGGCCATCGACATAAAGGACTCGGTGTTCTCGAGCGGCAGATATACCTCGTCACACAGCACGTAGGCGCCCACTGAACGGGCAATCTCGGCAATCTGACCGAGCGTATCGGCATCAAGCACCGTACCAATGGGGTTCGATGCGTTATTGATGCAGATGAGTTTCGTGTTGGGGCGAACGAGGCGCTTGAGTTCCTCGATATCGGGTTTCCAGCCAAGCTCCTCGCGAAGCTCCCAATACTCGACCTCGGCGCCCAGTGTACGCGGGATCTCGTAGAGCGGCGCATAGGTAGGCCACTCGGCGATGACATGATCGCCGGGCTCGACCACGGCCATGATGGCGTTGAGGTTGGCACCCGTGCAGCCGTTGGTCTGCAGAATGTGATCGGGATTGACCTCGCGACGATAGAGCTTGGCGACTTCAGCCTTAAACTCCGGTGAACCCTCGATCCAGCCGTAGTTCATCTTCTCGCGATCCAGGCGCTCGTAGAAGGTAGCGCCGTCCTGCTCGTCGAGCGCGCGCAGCTCACCCATGGTAAGCGACGAGATCGTCGACTGGGCGATATCCCACGTGGCGCTCTTCTCCCAAACGTTGAGCCATTCCTCAACGCCGATTGTCTTGATATCCATGGCTAGGCTCCAATCGCTAGAACACGGGGATGATGCCGGCGAAGGTCATGGGAATGGAGATGATGCCCAAAAGGCAAAGAAGCCGACACCGTTGGGGGGTATCAACGTGACTGCCCCTAGTCATATGGGCCGCCTTATCTGATGTTAATTAAGCTTCATTAAACAAGAATGGGGCGGTGCGAAAGATCCGCACCGCCCCAATGGGAGACATCTAATGGCAGCTAGATGTTTGTTTTAAGACCTGTACGGGTCTTTGAAAACCTTAGAGGTCCTCGCGCCAGAAGGGCATGCTCATGCAGCGCGGGCCGCCACGGCCGCGGGAGAGCTCGGCGGAGGGCACGACGAGAAGGTCCAGGCCCTCCTTGTACAGCACGTCGTTGGTGACGGTGTTGCGGGCGTAGACGCAGATCTTGCCGGGCTCGACGCACAGGGTGTTGGAGCCGTCGTTCCACTGCTCGCGGGAGGCCGCGATCGGGTCGCCGCCGCCGCAGGGGATCAGCTTGACCTGGTCGACGCCGGTGGCGTCCTCCAGGACGTGCTCGAGGGTGTCCTCGATCAGGCGGATGTTCACGTCGCCCGGGTTCTTGCCGGCGGTCAGCTCGTAGACGCGCAGGGTGCCCATGATGGCGGGGTGGATCGTGAACTTATCGACGTCGATCTGGGTGAAGACCGTGTCGAGGTGCATGAAGGCGCGCGAGACCGGGATGTCGAAGGCCAGGATGCGCTCGACCTTGGAGTCGGAGTTCCAGAAGATGTTCTGGGCCATGACGTCGATAGCGGCGGCCTGGGTGCGCTGGGAGATGCCGACGGCGAGGGTCTTCTCGTTGATGTTCAGCACGTCGCCGCCCTCGGTGTGGAACTGGCAGTCGCGGCGGAAGTACAGGGAGACGTCCTTGTAGTCGGGGTGGTACTTGAAGACGTACTTGCCGTACAGGGTCTCGCGGTTGCGGGTGACCGAGTACATGCGGTTGAGGTTGACGCCCTCGCCGACGACCGCGAACGGGTCGCGGGTGAAGTAGAGGTTGGGCATCGGGTCGATGATCAGGTCGGACTCGGACTCGGAGTTGACCAGGGAGTCGAGGGTCGTGGAGGCCGTGAGGGGCATCTCGATCTCGGCCTTGGTCATGCCGGCCATGGTCTTCTTGACGAACTCGAGGTTGTCCTCGATGGAGTCCAGCTTCTCGCGGACGATCTGCGGCATGTGCTTCCCGCGGATGCCGGCCTCGGCGATGTACTGGTCGGTGAACTCGTCGCGGGCGCCGGGGACCTGGTCGAACACCTCGGCGACGAGGTTCTCGAGGTAGAGCACCTCGACGCCCTGGTCCCTCAGGATCTGGGCGAAGGTGTCGTGCTCCTGCTGCGCGACCTCCAGGAACGGGACGTCGTCGAACAGGAGCCGCTCGAGCTCGTCGGGCGGCAGGTTGAGGAGCTCGTCGCCGGGACGGTGCAGGCAGACCTTCCTGAGCTTGCCGATCTCGGAAGGCACGTGCAGACCTTTCGTCATGGCCTCCTACCTTTCTTTCGGGCCTTACTGGCCGAATGTATCAGCGCCCCTCCGTATGGAGCGCTGCTTGCTGACAGCTCTAGTTATATCCAATTTCCACCCGCAATTCCACCTCGCCCCCGAACGGTCAACAAAGTACGATGAACGGTATATCGCATATGATTTCCCATGATGCACTTCAGTTTCGTAAAGCAGATTTTCCTAGGTAAACGTTATTTTTCTAGGAAATCAAGATTGAACACTCAAAGTTATCCATGATTCAAAATTGCATAGCGAAAACGGTTTTCTGCATATAAATGACGCTTGTCCTCGATTCGACCTAAATTCGATTATATTCAGCTTGCTATCATTCTTATTCATACATTCTCACCAGTTGAGTGAGGATATAGATCGCTTGTTCAAAGCACCGGACGTTAGTGCTTCGGATCGTCAGCGTAATAAGTAGGTAAAGATACCGTTCGCGCGATACGTCCGCGCCATAGGTCGACTAAATTGAGACAATAGCAAACAGTGTTAGGCTACCGTCCCTTTGGGGACTGAACGGACAGATGCATATGCCGAGCAAAATCGAAAAGAAGCAGAACGCCGCCAAGCTGCGCAAGAAACCGCGCGATTTCTCGTATACGCAAAATCGAGAGCTTAGCTGGCTGCGCTTTGATAACCGCGTACTCGACGAAGCCTTCGATGAGTCTGTGCCACTGTTCGAGCGCCTTAAGTTCGTCTCGATCTTCGAGTCAAACCTCGACGAGTTTCTCATGGTGCGCGTGGGCGGCTTGTCCGATCTGGCGGAGCTCAAAAAACAGCCCGTCGACAACAAGAGCAATATGACCGCCTCCGAACAGGTCGATGCTGTCATGGCAGAGCTGCCCGGGCTCCTTACCCGCTGGGAGTCGATCTTTAAGAGCATCGAGGACAAGCTCGACGCTTTGGGCGTTCACCGCGCCCGCATCGATTCGCTTACGCCCGAGGAACATACCTTTGTAACCCGCTACTTCCAGGCCTACGTATCACCGGTCATCTCGCCGCTGGTCATCGATCCGCGCCATCCCTTCCCCAACCTGCGCAACGGCGCGCTCTATCTGGCTTGTGGCCTGGACGGCATCACCGACGAGGAGAGCCTGCTGGGCCTTATCGAGATTCCCGCCTCGATGAACCGCGTGGTCGAAATCCCCTCGCCCACCGGCACCTACTCCTACATTCTGCTCGAGGACGTCATCCTCGCCTGCCTGGACAGCTGCTTCGGCTCCTATAAGCCGCTCGACCGCGCGCTCATCCGCGTCACCCGCAACGCCGACATCGATCCGGACGGCGAAGGCGTCGAGGAGGAAGAGGATTACCGCCAGCACATGAAGCGCATCCTCAAGAAGCGCCTGCGCCTGCAGCCGGTGGTGCTCGCCGTATCGGGCTCGCTCGAAAAGCCAACGCTCAAGACCATCCGCAAAGCGCTCGAGCTTTCGCGCCGCTCGGTTTTTACCTGCGATATCCCGCTCAACCTGGGCTATGTCTTTAGCATTGAGGGCAAAATACCCGAGCATCTACGAAACGAGTTGCTCTTTACGCCGTTTAGGCCGCAGCCCAACCCCACCATCGATATGACCCGCTCCATCCGCGACCAGGTGCTGCAGCACGACAAGCTGCTCTTTTACCCTTACGAGACCATGAACCCGTTCTTGGACCTGGTGCACGAAGCAGCCTACGACCCCGAGTGCATCTCGCTTCGCATCACGCTCTACCGCGTGGCCAAACAAAGCCGCCTGTGCGAGTCGCTCATCGATGCTGCCGAAAACGGCAAAGAGGTTACAGTGCTCATGGAGCTCCGCGCCCGCTTTGACGAGCAAAACAACATCGAATGGGCCGAGCGGCTGGAAGAGGCCGGCTGCACCGTTATCTACGGCTCCGAGGGCTTTAAATGCCATTCCAAGATCTGCCAGCTCACCTATCGCGAGGGCATGGCGCTTACCCGTCTGACGCTTTTGGGTACCGGCAACTTTAACGAGAAGACGGCCAAGCTCTACAGCGACTTTATGCTCATGACCGCGCATCCCGGCATCGGCGAGGACGCCAACCTGTTCTTCCGCAACCTGTCGCTGGGCAACCTGCGCGGCGACTACCGCTTCCTGGGCGTGGCGCCCGTGGGCCTCAAGCCGCTCATCATGCGCGGCCTGGACCGCGAGATTCAGCGTGCCCTTGTCGGCGAGCCCGCCCGCGTGTTCTTTAAGCTCAACTCGCTTACCGACCGCGAGGTCATCGACAAGATCGCCGAGGCATCGTGTGCCGGTGTGCGCGTGGACATGATCATCCGCGGCATCTCGTGCCTCAAGCCCGGTGTTCCGGGCAAGACCGAGAACGTGCACGTGCGCTCCATCGTCGGACGCTTTTTGGAGCATGCGCGCGTCTATGCCTTTGGCGTGGACTCGGATATGATCTACCTGAGCTCGGCAGACATGATGACGCGCAACACCGAGCACCGCGTGGAGATCGCCTTCCCCGTGCTCGACCCCACCTGCCGCGCCCAGGTGCACGAGTACATGGGCATGCAGCTGCGCGACAACGTGAAGGCACGCAGTCTGACGAGTGACGGCACCTGGATTCCCGTGGAGCGCAAAGAAGGCGAGAAGCCCTTCAACTCGCAGGAAGCTCTGCTGGAGCATGCCTATCGCAACGCCGAGGCCGTCGCCAAGACAGAACCTACGCTCGCATCCAAGCCTGAGCTCGAACCGCAGCCGGCCGCACCCGAGGTCCAGAAGGTTCAGGCAACCGTCATAGAGCCTGAGTCCGAGCCTGCTCCTCGGCCCCAACCGCAGACGGCCAACCCCGCGTCCGAGAAGGGCGCCCGCCGCGAGAAGCCCGCTGGCAAGACCAAGACCATCGAGCGCCATCGCCCCGGTCGCGTGCGCATGGGACTGGGCCTGATCGGCCTAGGCCTTAAGACGCTCATTACCGGCAAGACGAAATAGACGTTTGTAGAAGCGCCCCGTATTTGAGGAATACCCCAAATACGGGGCGCTTTTCACTGCTACCATGGTTGCGAACAATACCGCGAATGACAGGCAGGAACATGAAGCTCACCATAGAATCGATGACCTACGGCACCGACGGACTGGCGCACGCCGACAACGGCAAGGCCGTCTTTGTGCAGGGCGCCGTGGCAGGCGACACCGTCGAGGCCGAGATCGTGCAGGACGGCAAGTCGTTTATGCGCGCCCGCACGACCGAGATTCTGGAGCCGGGCCCCGATCGCATTCAGCCCCCCTGCCCCTTCGTGGGCGTCTGCGGCGGTTGTTCGTGGGGCAATCTCTCGCGCATCGCGCAGCTTGCCGCCAAAGAGCAAAACCTGCGCTCCACGCTCGAGCGCATTGGCAAGTTCGCCCCCGAGCAGGTCAACGATCTTGTCCAGCCCATCCGCCACACCAAGGACGACTGGGGCTACCGCAACAAGATTGAGCTGGAGCCCACCCTCGTTAACGGCCGCGTTCGCCTTGGCATGCACGGCGTCGATCCCAGCAAGATCGTCACCGTAGATTCGTGCCCGCTGTTCGATAAGCGTTTTCCCAAGGCGCTCAAATCGGTCGTCGGCGCGCTCAACTATCTGAGCGGCAGTCACGATCTGGGTCTGGAGCGCGTGGGCATTCGCGCTTCGCGTCGCACCAAGGCACTCGAGGTCGCACTTTGGACGCCCACGGGCTCCTTCCCGCGCTCGCAGGTCTCGCGCGTGTTGGCAGACGCCGCTCGCCCCACGAGCGTAGTGCGCGTCATGAGCAAGGGAGAGAAGAAGGCCCGCCGCGTCTCCAAGGTGGAGATGCTCGCCGGCGAGGGCTCCTGGACCGAGAACATCGCCGACGGCCAGATGCGCCTTTCTGCCCCATCGTTTTTCCAGGTCAACACCAAGGGCGCCGAGATTTTGATCGAGCTTGTCATGGAGGCGCTCGACCCGCAAGAAGATGAGCTTGCCATGGACCTGTACTGCGGCGCCGGCACCTTTACCCTACCGCTCGCCCGCCGCTGTGATTTTGTTGCCGCCGTCGAGGCCTACGGCCCGGCCGTGCGCGACCTGCGCCGCAACCTCGAGATCAACAAGCTCGATAACGTCGATGTCATCGGCGGCGATGCCGTGCGCGAGTTCCCCGACCAGGATGCCGATGTCCTGGTGGTCGACCCGCCGCGTGCAGGTCTGGCACCCGAGGCAATCGATCTCATCGCCAGCACGAGTGCCCGCGACGTGGCCTACGTGAGCTGCGATCCGGCGACTCTGGCACGCGATCTTAAGCGCTTTGTCGAGGAAGGTACCTTCTCCCCCGTCAAGATCACGCCGGTCGACCTGTTCCCGCAAACCTTCCACTGCGAAACCGTCGTCCATCTCAAGCGCAACTAGACTGTTTGCCCAAGACCACACCCGATGATTTTTCTGGGACGGGGATAAAAATAAATTTGTTCCGAATGATTATTTAATCCCCGTCCCGAAATTAAACCGCCCCCCATTTCTTGGACATTGAACTGCCGCCCGAGAAAGCTAAACGCCTTCTGGCAGGTTGTCCCGGGCCGAGGGCGGCCGCCTCAACCGTCCTCGGCCCTCACCCACCTCAACTGCCCTCAACTACATAGAGCTGGTCGAGAAGGGCCCAAGCTAGCGGGCGCCTTCCTCGTCGTCGTTGGGCCGGTAGGTAATGAACTCGATAACAAAGGCCAGGACGGCAGAGACGAGCGAGGCGATGATCGCGAAGATCATGTGGGAGATTCCGGCGCCACCAGGGGTCCCGTCGATGAAGTTGAGCAGGTTGAAGACACCGAGGCCACCCGAGATGTACATGAGGGCGCCCGTCATTCCCACGATGGCGCCGCCCACGGCGGAGCTCAGGCATGCCACGACGAACGCGCGCTTGTTGGGGAGGGCGATGCCGTAGATGCCCGGCTCGGTGACGCCGAAGAAGAAGGCGGAGATCATCGCGGGAAGGGCGATGCCGCGGAAGCGCTCGTCCTTGTTTCTGAGATACATGGCAAAGATAACCGCTCCGAGCGCGAACCCGTGGCCGACGGTGGCGGCGAGCACGCTGTCGTGGCCGAGGGTGTTCAGGTTCATGATGGAGATGGGGATGAGGCTCCAGTGGAAGCCAAAGATGACAAGGCACATCCACAGTCCGCCGACCAGGGCGCTGCCCAAGACGGAACCAACCACGGGAAGCTGGAAAATGAACGAGAACGCCGCGCTCAGCAGGTTGGTGATGAGGGTGGCCACCGGGCCGATGACGAGGTAGCCCAAGACGATGGAGACCGTCATCGTGGCGAGCGGGACGAGGAACATCTTGAGCGCAGCCGGCATCCAGCTCTTGAGCCAGCGCTCAATGATAGAGCCGAACCACACCATGAGAAGGACGGGAATCACCGAGCTCACGTAGCCGGACACGGGCATGATGATGGGGACCCCGAGGGCGGTGGCGTACCACGAGAACGTGCCGGCCACGCCGAGGTCGATGCTGCCGAGCGCCTCGCCCGAGGTCAGGGCGACCATCGTCGGGTAGAGGAGCGCCACGCCGATTGCCACGCCGGTGAACTCGTTCATACGGAACTTGCGCGCGGCACTGAACGCCAGGGCGACGGGAAGGAAGTAGAAGAAGCCGTCAGCCACGGTGTAGAGCAGCGTGTAGAGGCCGTCGTTTGCAAAGGCCGGGACGAAGTAGGTGATGAGGGCAAGCAGTCCCTTCATGATGCCTGCGGCGGCAAGCGGTCCCAGGATGGGCTGGAAGATGCCAGAGATGAGGTCGATGATGACGGAGGCAACGGTCTTATCGCCCTGGGGCTCGTCGTCGGCGCTTGCGCCGCCCGAGAAGTTACCGGCCTCCAGGACCGCGTCGTAGACGTCCTCGACGATGTTACCCACGACCACCTGGTACTGGCCGTTGGCCTGGATGACCTGGATGACGCCCTTGAGGGCCTCTATCTTGGCCGTGTTGGCGCGGGACTCGTCCTTGAGCTTGAAGCGCACACGCGTGATGCAGTGCGCGACGCTGGCGACGTTCTCGGCGCCGCCTACGTTCTCGAGTATGGATCTGGCCAGATCGTCGTATTTTTCAGCCATTATTTTCTCCTTAGTGATATTGCCCGGGCGGCTAGCCCAGGTCGCCTCCGTTGGTGGCGATGGCCTGTCGGTACCAGTAGAAGCTCTTCTTGCGCCTGCGCTCGAGCGTGCCGTTGCCCAGGTTGTCGCGGTCCACGTAGATGAAGCCGTAGCGCTTCTCCATCTCGCCGGAGCCCGCGCTCACGAGGTCGATCGGCCCCCAGGTGGTGTAGCCGAGCATCTCGACGCCGTCCTGCTCGATGGCGTCGCGCATGGCCTCGATGTGCTCGCGCAGGTAGGCGATACGGTAGTCGTCCTCGATCGTGCCGTCGGGAAGCACCTCGTCATAGGCGCCGAGGCCGTTCTCCACCACAAAGAGCGGCTTTTGGTAGCGGTCCCAGAGGTCGTTGATCGTGATGCGGAATCCCAGCGGGTCGATGACCCAGCCCCAGTCGCTCGTGCGCACGTAGGGGTTCTCCACGCCGGCGAAGGCGTTGCCCTCGGCGACGCCGCCCACGGAATCGGGGTCGCCCGCGGTGCAGCGCGAGGAGTAGTAGCTAAACGAGATGAAGTCGACGGTGTTCTCCGCAAGGATGCGCTCGTCCTCGGCGGTCATGCCCACGTCGATGCCCTCGCGCTCGAGCATCTTGAGCGCGTAGCCGGGGTAGTGCCCGCGCGCCTGCACGTCCACGAAGAAGAGGTCCTCCTGGTTCTTGACCTGCGCCGCGCGGACGTCCTCGGGGCGGCAGGAGTAGGGGTAGTAGCTTCCCGCGGCGAGCATGCAGCCCACCTTGTTCTCCGGGTCGACCTCGTGGGCGATCTTGGTGGCCCAGGCGCTGGCCACGAGCTCGTTGTGCGCGGCGCGGTACTCGGCCTCGCGGGCGTTCTCCCCGGGCTCGAGGACGATGCCGGCACCCATAAAGGGACGGTGCAAGATCATGTTCATCTCGTTGAACGTGATCCACCAGCGCACGAGGCCGCGGTAGCGGTTGAAGAGCACCGTCACGAGCCGCTTGTAGAGCTCGATGAGGGTGCGGTTTCGCCAGGCGCCGTACTTCTTGACGAGGTGGATGGGGCAGTCGAAGTGCGTGATGGTCACGAGGGGCTCGATCCCGTGCTCGCGGCAGCAGCGGAACACGTCCTCGTAGAAGGCGAGCCCGGCCTCGTTGGGCTCCTCCTCGTCGCCGTTGGGAAAGATGCGGCTCCAGGCGATGGAGAGGCGAAAGACCTTGAAGCCCATCTCCGCGAAGAGGGCTATGTCCTCGCGGTAGCGGTGGTAGAAGTCGATGCCCGTCTGGGCCGGGTAGTAGTACCCGGGCTCGAAGTCGAGCATGCGCCTCAGGCCGCGACTCACGTCGTTGCGCTCCGGCCCGTGTGGGATGACGTCGACATTGGCAAGGCCGCGGCCGCCCTCGTCATAACCTCCCTCGCATTGGTTGGCGGCGGTGGCTCCTCCCCAAAGGAACCCTTTTGGAAATGGCATGGTGCCTCCTTCTCTCTGGCGTCCCCACCTCTGCGGGGGACGCTTTAATAACGTCCTTGCGACCTCACGCGCCGGGCCCGTGGCCCTTTCCCTGATGCGCGCGGGCCGCCTGTGAAGGGATGACTAGCTGACGGCTTGTCCTGCGGCGGCGCGACGTGCCTCCCGGCCTCCAAGCAGGGAGGGGACCTGCGCCAGGCACACGCCGGCGAGGATGATGGCGACGCCCAGCCACTCGACGACGCCGAGCGGCTCGCCGAGGACGATCATGGCGATGAGTAGGCCGGCAGGGAGTTCCGCGGCGGCCATGACAGTGGAGAGGCCCGCGGGCAGGTGCGGAGAGCCCATGCCGAAGAGCAGGACCGGGCAGAGCATGCCAAAGAAGCCGGCGATGACGGCAAAGGGCAGGATGCCCTGGGCGAGGACGCCCGAGACGACGTAGTCCGGGCACACCGTGAGCGACATGACCACGGAGCCCGCGCATACGATGACGCCACGCTGCTCGGACGAGCAGGGGGCCTCGACCTTGCCGGAGAGGGTGACAAAGAGGGAGCAGGACACGGCCGCCCCCAGCGCGCAGAGCAGGGCCACGGGGTCGTACCCGGTGATGCCGGTCTTGTAAACGCCGCTGGCGAACACCGTTCCGAAGACGATGACCAAGGCGGAGACCACTTGGAGGGCCCTCGGCGGTCGGCGCGTCATGACGGTCTGCCACAGGAGCCCCAGCCACGTGAACTGGAAGAGGAGCGTGAGTGCCACCGGGGCGGGCAGCACGCTCATGGCGTAGCAGTAGAGGATTGAGGTGAGGCAGGTGAGGGCTCCCAGGCCCATGAGCTTAAGGGCGAGCTTCCAGCCCACGCGCTGCCATCGGTGCCCGAGTGCGTGGCCCGCGAGTGTGGCGAGAGCGAAGAAGAGGCAGCCGAACCACGCCTGGCTCGCCACCACCTGCGCCGAGGTGAAGCCCGCGGCGTAGGCGAGCTTGTAGGTCGTGGCCATCGCGCCGTAGCAGGCGCCGCCCGCAAAGACCTGGAGCGCCGCCTTGGCCTGTCCCGCGCCCGTGGCTCCTGCCTCGGCGGCCTGTTGCTTGATTGTGTTTGTTCCTGCCATTAGGCTCCCTTCCATCTGCTGTCTTGCAGATGCACGTCTCGTGCGTCTGTTCCCTGCAGTCGGAAGGTGGGCTCGTGCGGTCTTCTGGCGGTGCATGTGGCACCTGCTGCCAAGACGAAAAAAGCCACGCAACCGACTGCTCGGTTGCGTGGCAAAAAGGTGGCTAGCGCCCAGAAAAGTCCACGCGTTTTTAGACTGAGACAAAATACTACAACAGGTGAGATTCCGTCAAGAAAAACCGAGGAAAAAAGTGAGTCTCTGCCCGCCGTACCTGTGGCGGTCGTTCCCCGAACGGGGCGGTGCGTTGGGGACTGTCTCGATCTGTAACAGTAAGATCCGGTTTTAGTCCGTAGATGTTACAGATTTAGACGTTTTGTCGGGGCGGTTTCCGTTTGTCTTGATCTGTAACAGTTAGGGGTCAAAAGTGGGTCTAGATGTTACAGATTGAGATTGTTGAGGATGGGTGAGGGTAGCTAAAATAGCCCCGTCCCTTTTTAAACATTGGGAAATCGAGCGTGGCAAGCATAGGTCTTCGGGGTATAAGACGGCTAATTGTATCCGCCTTACGAAAGGAACTCTCATGCCCAGCGTTGCCGTTCTCGCCGCCGATGGTTTTGAAACTATTGAATGCCTGACCATGGTCGACGTCATGCGTCGCGGCGGCGTGCGTGCCACGCTCGTCTCGATCATGCCCACACGCGAGGTCGTGAGCTCGCTGCAGATTCCCGTGACCTGCGATGCGCTCTTTGATGAGATCAACTTTGAGGAGTACGACTGCATCGTGCTGCCCGGCGGCCTGCCCGGAGCCACCAACTTGCGCGCCGACCAGCGTGTCTGCGATGTAGTCTGCGAGTTCGCCGCAACAAAGCACGTTGCCGCCATCTGCGCCGCCCCGTTTATCCTGGGCGAGCTTGGTCTACTCGAGGGGCGCCGCGCCACGTGCTTCCCCGGCTTTGAGAAGGGCTTCCCCGAGGGTGCTTATACCGGCGAGAAGGTCACGCAAGACGGCAACATCATCACTGCCAGCGGCATGGCACAGTCACTTCCCTTTGCCTTGGAGCTGCTGCGCACACTCGCCGGCGACAAGGCCGTCGAGAAGGTTGCCGAGGGCATCCAGCTATGATTTTGGCTTCGCAATCGCCGCGCCGCATAGAGCTGATGCGCGAGGCGGGCTATGACGTTCGCGTAATTCCCGCAGATATCGACGAAACACCTTTTGATGGCGAAGCTCCGCTTACGCTTGTCGAACGCTTGGCACGCGCCAAAGCCGCTGCCGTTGCCTCCGAGCACGCCGAACCCAACGAACTGACTGTCGCAGCCGATACCATTGTCACCTTTGACGGGCAAATTTTGGGCAAGCCGGCAGACGAGGACGAGGCACGCACCATGCTCCGCGAGCTTTCGGGCCGCACGCACCAGGTGGCAACCGGCGTCTGTATCGTTAAAGCCGGCGACGCTGCAGCTCCGCATGCTGCCGAAAGTCTGTCGTTTGTCGATGTGACCGACGTGACGTTCTATGAGCTTACCGAGGAGCAGATCGGGCACTATGTTGCCTCCAGCGAACCCATGGACAAGGCAGGAGCCTACGGTATCCAGGGCACAGGCGGCCGCATGCTCGTGCATGACATTTCGGGCGACTTCTACAACGTGGTGGGCTTACCCATCGCTCGCGTCGCACGCGCGATTCAAAAACTCTCGTAATTGCATCTGGCGCTGGGTATCCCCCGGCGCCTACAATTTTGCCGTACCGTACGGATCCCGACCGAGCATAAGGCCCGGCGGAAAACCGATAGGAGAAAACATGGACACACTGCTCGAAGCCATTGACGTTTGCGATGTCGATGGCTTTTGCTTTGGCAACTATACAGACGGGGAGGCCGGCACCGGCTGCACCGTAATCGTGGCGCCCGAGGGTGCCACCGGCGGCGTTGACGTACGTGGTGGCGCTCCCGCTTCGCGCGAGACCGATCTGCTGCGTCCCGAGAACACCGTCGATAAGGTCCACGCCGTCTGCCTTTCGGGCGGTTCGGCCTTTGGTCTCGAGGCGGCAAGCGGCGTGGCCCGCGAACTCGAGAGCCGCGGCATCGGTCTGCCCGTCGGCCCCACGCAGGTGCCCATCGTGTGTTCCAGCTGCATCTTCGACCTCGCCTTTGGCGATCCCACCGTGCGTCCCGACATTGAGGCCGGTATCGCCGCCGTGCGCGAGGCGCTCGACCATACCCCCACCACACTCGATCAGGGCAATGTAGGTGCCGGCACCGGCGCCACCGTAGGCAAGCTCATGGGGCCCGCCACCTGCATGAAGGCTGGCCTGGGAGCTGCTGCCGTGGCACTCGGCACCGTCAAGGTGGGCGCCGTGGTCTCGGTCAACGCCTGTGGCAACGTGGTCGACCCGACCACCGGCGAGTGGGTGGCCGGCATGCGCGCCGCAGCCGATAGCGACCAGATCGTCGACATGGAGCTCGCCGCCCTTGCCGCCGCCGGCTCTATGAAAATGCCACTCGACCGCACCAACACCACCATCAGCTGCATCGTCACCAACGTGGAGCTCACTAAGGCCCAGGCCACCAAGGTCTCCCAGATGGCCGCAGACGCCCATGCACACGCCATCCGCCCCACACACACCACCAACGACGGTGACACCATCTACACCCTTGCCAGCGGCAAGCTGGGCAGCCAGGCAAGCGCCGCCGTTCCCCTAGACCTGCTGGGCATGCTCGCCGTAAGGGCCCTGGAAACCGCCATCGTAAACGGAGCCAAAACCGCCAAAACATCCCACGGCATCCCCGGCGTTGCGAAGTAAACTAGCTCGTCCGGTTACCCGGTTGGTCTTGGTTATGTTTGCTGCTCTACAGTCCTGGCTCGCACGAAGAGCACATTAAGTGCTCTTCGGCTCGTGCGGAACTCGCGACAAACATAACCAAGACCAACCGGGCAACCTACTCAACAAGATCTCTTTCAGCCCAGGCCCCTGTGTACCGCGCGTCCAAGATCTTCAGATTCAGGCAGCCTGACAATCGATTCTTATAGCAAAGGCCCCTTGGCCTTTAGTTTGATACAAGTTCCGCACGAGCCGGAAAGCACTTAATGTGCTTTCCGTGCGAGCAGGACTGTTCGCAGTATCAAACTAAAGGCCAAGGGGCCCAGTCAACCTATCAGCAGCGATTACTCAACAGCTAGTTAAATTTGAAGATCTTTGAGGCAAGACGGTATAGGCCGAGTGTGGTTTTGTCTCCAGCCCGCCCGTGCAGGTTGGTAAAGAAGCCGACCACACCGTAGCGTGCACGACGATACATACGCTCGTCGTAGGCCTTCAAATCACTCCACAATGTCGTCAGGCGCTCGTCGGCGCAATCCTCATCGGAAAGCTTGGTTAGCACCGAACAAATTGCCATCATCATGGTGAAATAGCCCATCATGTACGCGCGCAGACGCGACGACTCGACATCGCTGTACAGATGGAACGCCTCCATCATAATGCGCGTCACGCGAAACTGCTGGTCCAGACGTTTGACCATCGTGGCCTCGTTGACGCTCTGGCCCTCGCGACCGATAAAGTAACGATAGAGGTCGATGTCGGCGTAGTACATGGTCTTGCAGCGCGGCAGCGGCACATAGGCGTAGATATTGTCTACATAGAACGTGTGCGGCGGCATAGGCAGATTGGACGCGCGCAGCACATCCGTGCGATAACACAGGCTGTGCATGAGCAAATTCTGGTCCGGGCGGAAATGGCCAATCTGGTCCCAGGTAAAGATCTTTTTGCGCGGCAGGGCAAACTTGTAACCAATAGCGGTATGCGTACCCTCGTAAACCTTCTCGTACACATAGTTCGAGATAAACAGATCGACGCGCTGGTCGCGCTCCTCAAAGCCACGCAGAATCGAAAGCATGGTCGAAAGCGCCGCACCGTCGAGCCAGTCATCCGAGTCGACGACCTTGTAGTAGGTGCCCTGCGCCTCGCGCAGGCCCGAGAGGACGGCCATGCCGTGACCGCCGTTCTCCTGATGCACCGCGCGGATGATACCGGGGTAACGCGCCTCCCACTCATCGGCCTTAGCTGCCGTCTCGTCCTTGGAACCGTCATCGACGATGATGATCTCGATATCGGTGGCGTAATTGCTCCCCTCCAGAATGGAGGTGATGCAATGGTCCATGTCCTTGGCGGCGTTATACGAGGGAATACCGAATGATATGACTTTATGCATGGCAGGCGATAATCTCATCCGAAAGATCGAGGGCAGAGTTGGTCACGGCATCCATATCGTAGTAACGATACTCGGCCAGGCGACCCACCGGGTGGAAGTTCGTCAGGTTCTGGACGCGCTCAAGATAGCGCTCATAGAGCTCGCGGTTCTCGGGCTCCAGAATGGCGTAATAGGGCGTCTCGCCCGAGCCGGGCGTATAGGACTTGGAATACTCCTTCATGATGGTGGTCTTGCCGGGCAGGACCTGACCAGTCATGTTCTTGAACTCGGTGATACGCGTGTAATCCTCGCTCGTGGTGTAATTGACGGTGCCCACGGGCTGGAACTGGTCCATATCGAGCGTCTCGAACTTCATGTCGAGCGTACGGTACGGCAGAGCGCCCAAGTCGAGGTTGAACAGCTCGTCGAGCGGACCGGTGTAGACGATCTCGCCGCCATAGACCTTGCCGTCGATCTTGACGGTGGTCTCGTCAATCTCAAAGAGGTCACGGGCGTCCACGTCGCAGAACACATCAATCAGATCGTGGTCGAGCATATGCTCGAACAACGCGGTATAGCCGTCCTGCGGCATGCCCTGGAAGGGAGCCTGCGGGAAATAGCGGTCATCGTCGCCCACAAAGACGGGAACGCGGCCGGTGATCGAGGGATCGATCTGGTCGGGCGTCTGGCCCCACTGCTTCATGGTGTAATGCAAAAAGACGTTCTCGTAGACGTAATCGGCGACCTCGGCAAGATCCGGGTCGTTCTTCTTGCGCAGCTCCATGATGGGCACCTTGACGTCCTTGCCAAAGGTCTCCACGAGCTTCTGATACAGCTCCTCGCCGCGCTCATCGCCAAAGGCGAGCTTGAGGCTCGCATGGTTAAAGGGCACGGGCATAAGGGTGCCGTTGATGTTGGCGAGCACCTTGTGCTGGTAGTCCGTCCACTTGGTAAAGCGCGACAGAAAATTGTGGACGCGCTCGTTAAAGGTATGGTAAATGTGCGGACCATACTCGTGGACCAGGATCCCGGCCTCATCAAAGCAGTCGTAAGCATTGCCCGCAATGTGGCCACGGCGCTCCAAAACGGCAACGCGATAGCCGATGGTCTCGGCAAGACGGCGGGCACAAACGGCACCGGCATACCCGGCACCGACGACAATCATGTCATATGCGCCGGCGTTAAAGCCTTCAGGCAGGCCTGAGGTAATCTGCATCGATACTCCTTGTCAAAAGCCACGGGCTCGTTAGCTGGGCTTTTCTCGAACATTCTTCGAGACATATTTATCAGAGCGATTATAGCGCTAATGCGTCCTATAATGAGCTTGCCACACAAGGAAAGCTCAAGCACCCCGGCGTACATATTTGAAAGGTAAACCCGCTAGCAGCGGGTTTATTCGTGGACAGCCGGGTGCCTGGAGCTTAGCGAAACGCTTGTAAGGAGTAACATGAGCGATTTCCTAAACCGTATGAAGTCTGCCGCCAAGGCCGACCTTAAGACGATCGTCCTGCCCGAGGGCGAAGATCCGCGCACCATCATCGCAGCTACCAAGATCATCGAGGAGGGCTTGGCAAAGATCGTCATCTTGGGCAACCCCGACGAGATCAACGTTCCCGGCGCTACCGTCATCGACCCGCGCAATGCCGAGAAGCACGAGGAGTACGCGCAGAAGTTTGCCGAGCTCCGCGCCAAGAAGGGCGTCACTATCGAGCAGGCTCGCGCCCAGGTGATGGACGCCACCTACTTTGGCACCATGATGGTCAAGATGGGCGATGCCGATGGACTGGTCTCCGGCGCCTGCCACTCCACCGCCGACACTCTGCGCCCCGCGCTGCAGATCCTCAAGACCGCCCCGGGCACCAAGCTGGTCTCGGCCTTCTTTGTGATGTGCACCGACACCCCGCAGTTCGGCACCGACGGCACGCTGATCTTCGCCGACTGCGGCCTCAACATCAACCCGTCCTCCGATGAGCTCTCCGAGATCGCCATCGCCTCCGCTCACTCCTGGTCCACCTTCATGGGCAACGTTGAGCCGCACGTGGCTATGCTCTCCTACTCCACCATGGGTTCCGCCGGCGGCGAAGTCGCCAAGAAGGTCCAGGAGGCCGTGAAGTTCTGCAAGGAGAAGGCCCCCGAGCTCGCCATCGATGGCGACCTGCAGCTCGACGCCGCCATCGTCCCCAACGTCGCCCAGCTCAAGGCTCCCGGCTCCTCCGTTGCCGGCAAGGCCAACGTGCTCGTGTTCCCCGACCTCGAGGCCGGCAACATCGGCTACAAGCTGGTCCAGCGCTTCGCCGGCGCCGACGCCTACGGCCCCATCCTGCAGGGCATCGCCAAGCCGGTTAACGACCTTTCGCGCGGCTGCTCTGCCGACGACATCGTGGGTGTCGTAGCCATCACCGCCGTCCAGGCTCAGATGGCTGAGTAGCGCACGCACTCGCCCGAAGGCCGTACGGGCTAACCCCTGAAAACGTCCTCGACCAATGAAACGCCCCCGTTCTGCTCCTTCGGAGCTACGAACGGGGGCGTTTCTGGTCTGCGGAATGTTTTCAGGGGTTAGCCCGTACGGCCTTCTACCGCAACGCAGCAATCAGGGCATCTGGAGTGGACGGCGGCTTGGCTACGAGCTGGGGCTGAAGATCTGAATGATTGGATGCCGTTGCTGGGGGGCAAACGATGCGGATATGGTCACTTTGGATTTGAAAGGCTTATAGGGCCTCGGCGGCCATTCTGCCGGAAAGCGTGTCCCGGTTTGAAGGCGGATTGCGGGATGTAGCTTCCACTTGGGGGCTGTTTGGGAAACTGCGGGACGGAATTTTGCTTTATTGTGGGTCGCACTTTCCGCAACCTGCCCCAAACGGAAAGTGTGTCCCAAAATCCGCGTTCAAAATGGGATGGGGTTTCCGCCGTCCGCCCTCCAGAAAAAAGTCTCCCGAGCTGTTGCTCAGGAGGCCTTTCGTTTACATGCAAACGAGCGCGTTAGTTGTTCTTGGTCAGACGCTCGACGTCGTGGGCGATCATGTATTCCTCGTCGGTGGGGATGACCATGACCGTGACGGCGGAACCGGCGGAGCTGATGACCTGCGGGCCGTTGCCCACGGCCTCGCGGTTCTTGTTGTTGTCGATGCGCACGCCCAGCCACTCAAAGCAGTCGCAGAAGGCCTTGCGGATCGACCAGTCGTTCTCACCGATGCCGGCGGTAAAGGTGATGGTGTCCACGCCCGCCATGGATGCGATCATGGAACCGGCCTGCTGCATGGCCTTGTAGGCGAACATGTCGAAGGCGAGCAGGCAGCGCTCATCGCCCTCGGAGGCGCGCGTGCGGATGTCGCGGGCGTCGTTGGAGATACCCGAGATGGCAAGCAGACCAGACTGCTTGTTCATCATGTCATCGACTTCCTGATAGCTGTAGCCGCCCTCGCGCTGGAGGTAGCACACGGTGGCCGGGTCAATGGAACCACAACGGGTGCCCATCATCAGGCCATCGAGCGGCGTGAGGCCCATCGTGGTGTCGCGGCACACGCCGTCCTCGATGGCGGCGAGCGAAGCACCGTTGCCCAGATGGCACGAAAGCAGACGGTGGCAGCGCGAACCCAGGATCTCCTTGGCCATCATCCACTCGTAACGGTGGCTCGTTCCGTGGGCGCCGTACTTGCGCACGTGGTACTTGTCGCACACGTCCTTGGGCAGGGCGTAGGTGTAGGCAACCTCGGGCATGGTCATGTGGAACGAGGTATCGAAGACGGCCACGTTGGGCAGCTCCGGATACTTCTCGCGGCAATATTCGATTGCCGCGGCCTCGCCGTAATTGTGCAGCGGGGCGAGCGGTGCCACCTCAAGAATCTTGGCCATGACCTCGTCGTCAACGACTGCGGAATCATCGAAGTGCCAGCCGCCCTGAACGATACGATGCCCAATGCCATCAATCGTAAAGTCGGTCTTCTCAAGCTCCTCGAGCACACGAGCGATAGCAGAGCGATGATCGGGGAAAGGGACCTCCTCGGTCTGCTTGGCGCCACCGTTCTCGGAGTGGCCAAAGATGCCCATGTCCGATCCGATACGCTCGCAGTTGCCCTTGGCGAAAACCTCGCGGGTATCGGTATCCAAAAGCTGATATTTAAGGCTTGAGCTGCCGGCGTTGACAACAAGTACGTTCATGAGACTCCTTTGCAGTGCAATACGGTCGACGCAGACCCCTTAAGGCGACCGCATGTTAATAAGAAGTTATCATATCTTGATAAATAGCTATCAGCATATCGCCCAACGAGCGCAAAAGAGGGGCCGAACGGCGCTCGGTCGCCCAGCCCCTCCCCTCTTGCAATTACTTGCCGTTGACGATGCGCTCGACGTCGGAAGCGATCATGAACTCCTCGTCCGTGGGGATGACGAAGATCTTGACCTTGGAATCCTTGGCGGACAGGCACCAGGCGCCGTCGCCACGCAGGGCGTTGCGGGCATGATCCATCTTAACGCCCATAAAGGCCAGACGATCGGCCACGCCGGCGCGAACGGCCGGAGCGTGCTCGCCGATGCCGGCGGTAAAGATCAGGGTGTCCATACCGCACATGGAAGTGGCCATCTCGGCAGCCTTGGCGGCAATCTTGTAGACGAACATATCGAAGGCGAGCTGAGCCTCGGGGTCACCAGCAGCGGCGAGCTCCTCGACGTTGCGGCAGTCGTTGGTCTTGCCGCCGGTCACAGCCAAAAGGCCGGACTTCTTGTTCATCATCTCGTCGACCTCGTCGAAGGTGTAGCCACCCTCGCGCTGCAGGTAGCACACGGTAGCCGGGTCGATGGAGCCGCAGCGGGTGCCCATCATGACACCGTCGAGCGGCGTCAAGCCCATGGTCGTGTCCATGCACTTACCGTCCTCGATAGCGCACAGGGAAGCGCCGGAACCGATGTGGCACACGACGACCTTGCGAGCCTCGCCGTTGGTCATCTCGGCAACCTTCTTGGAGATGTAGCGGTAGCTGGTGCCGTGGGCGCCGTACTTACGGATGTGCAGCTTGTCGCAGACGTCCTTGGGCAGGGCGTAGGTCTTGGCGACCTCGGGCATATTGAAGTGGAAAGCAGTGTCGTAGACCGTGACGTTGGGCAGGTCGGGATACTGCTCGAGGCAGTACTCGATAACGTTGGCCTCGGGGTTGTTGTGCAGCGGGGCGAGCGGAGCGACCTCGCGGATCTTGGCGAGGACGTCCTCGTCGACGAGGGAGGAATCGCCGAAGTACCAACCGCCCTGAACGATACGGTGGCCGATGCCCTCGATCTTGACACCGTTGGCCTCGAGGTCCTTCAGGACGACCTCGATGGCGACCTTGTGGTCGGGGAACTCGATGTTCTCGGTCACCTTCTTGGAACCGTTGGCAGCGTGGGTGAAGGTACCGCCGGTAAAGCAGACGCGCTCGCAGGAGCCCTTTGCGGACACCTTGTGGGACTTGGTATCGATGACCTGATACTTAAGGGTCGAAGATCCTGCGTTGACGACCAGAACGTTCATGTGTCTCCCTACTAACAGGCGGTGTGGCGCCGCCAGGTTACATACGCTTCAATAATAAACCCAAACGCCCTCGCGCTCGGGTTTATTGCGTTGATATATAAGTTATCGGTGCCTAAGCTTTCGCCTCATCCCACGGAAGAAGCGTCCTCAGATGAGGTTCTCGCCCAGGTTTTTGCCGCCGAGGACGTGCATGTGGAAGTGCATGACGGTCTGACCGGCATTGACGCCCTTGTTGGAGATGACGCGGAAGCCGTCCTCCAGGCCCTTGGCCTTAGCGACCTCCTGGATGGCGTGGGCCATGGCGCCCATGGTCTCGGCAGGTACGTTGTCGGCGATGTCGCTGTAGTGCTTCTTGGGGATTACGAGCGTGTGGACCGGCGCCTGGGGATTGAGGTCGTCGAACGCGATGACCTGATCGTCCTCGTAAACGACGGTCGAGGGGATCTCGTGGTTGGCAATTTTGCAGAAGATGCAATCACACATGGTTGGTTCCTTTCTCACAGACCAAGGTAGTCTTTTTGGGACGGGGCTTTTTTGACTACTTTTTCGCAAGCGCAGGCACCTGGCGAGCCGTCGCGCAAGGGTAGTCAAAAAAGCCCCGTCCCAAAAAGACTACCCCAAAGTAGGCTGCGAGGTGGTTAGAACGAAAGGTTGTCGTCGGTGTTGGCGGCTTCGCCGTCGGCGAGCACGTCGTTGCCGTCGACGTCCTTCAGGAGCACCGAGACCTTCTGCTCGGCATCGGACAGGCGGGTACGCAGGCTCTTGAGGAGCTCGACGCCGCGGGTATAACTCTCGAGCGACTCCTCGAGCTCCATATCGCCCGACTCCAGGCTGCGAATAATAAGTTCCAACTCCTGCGAGGCCTGCTTGTACGTAAGCTGCTCGACCGGGGTCTTCTCTGCCATATCTATTTCCTTTCCTAAAGGTTTATCACTATGAAACGCGGCCTACTCGACCGTATCGACCGTTGCTGCCACGTTGCCGTCCGCCATGCGCACGCGAATGGCGTCGCCCGGCTTAAAGGTCTTGGCGCTCGTAGCCACACCGTCATCGCTGTACGCGATGGAGTAACCGCGGGCAAGCACCTTGAGCGGCGACAAGGCATCGAGCGACGCAGCAGCTCGGCCCAGGTCGGACGCGGGCTTGCTGAGCATCGTGCGCCCCTGATGCTCCAGACGGGAGCTCGCAAGCGTGAGCGCATGGCGTTTGCCATCGAGCCCCGAGGTGCTTGCGATCAAGCGCTCGGGCAGGCGCTCAAAGTCGGAGCGGAAGGCCCCAACCGAACGCGTTATGGCGCCGGACAGGCGATCGGCCGTCAGGGCAAGCTCGGACTCGCGACGCTCGACCATAAACGTTGGATCGTTGAGGCACGGGCGGCACGCGGCCGCATCGAGCGCGTCGCCCAGACGAGCCGTATAGGTGTCCCAAGCGCGGCGACCACGCTGATCGAGCATTTCCAGATCGACCTGATCCGACCCAATCATCGAAGCCATCGCGGCGCCCAGACGCTGATGGCGCGTCTCAAGCACGTCGGCCAACTCCGTCATAGCCGGCGCCACCGATTCTGCCGCCGCCGTGGGCGTGGAGGCGCGGCGGTCGCTCACCATGTCGCAAATCGAGGTATCGGGCTCATGGCCAATGCCGGTCACCACGGGCACAGGACAAGCCGCCACCGCGCGGGCAAGCTCCTCGTCGTTAAAGGTCATGAGGTCCTCGAAGGAACCGCCGCCACGCA
This sequence comes from Collinsella sp. Sow4_D11, assembly GCF_052116465.1. Classification (NCBI taxonomy): domain Bacteria; kingdom Bacillati; phylum Actinomycetota; class Coriobacteriia; order Coriobacteriales; family Coriobacteriaceae; genus Collinsella; species Collinsella sp. Sow4_D11. Next base: position 27,637 of record NZ_JBQKLA010000002.1, read on the forward strand.
CGAGCAAAATGCAATCGGGCGCCGGCGTAATGGAAGCGGCGCGACGCAAACCCTCAATGAGCTCTGCCGGCGCACCCTCGCCTTGAACCTTGGCACCCACGCAAACGAGCTCGACGAGTGGGTTGCGACGACGCAATGTGCGCTTGACGTCATCGATTACGGCACCCGAAAGCGAGGTGACGACCGCCACACGCGAGCAGAACACCGGGATGCGGCGCTTGCGCGCTTCGTCCATCAGGCCCTCGCGTCTCAGCTTTTCGGCCAGTTGCGCCACTTGTTGACGCAGCAGACCCTCCCCCGCCAGCGAAAACGAGCGGGCGACAAAACTCATGCGGCCCGTGGGCTTATAGAGATTGAAGCTACCCTTAAAGCTCACCTGCATGCCGTCGCGCAGATCGAACGTGCGCTTGAGATAGGCACCCTTCCAAATGATGCAGTCAACGGCGGCCGAATCGTCCTTAATCTGGAAGTAGCAGTGGCCGCTTCGGGCATTGGGGCCACGGAAACCCGTGACCTCGCCCAAAACACTCAGCTGCGGAATAGCATCGAGTGCACCGGCGGCGATCTCCACCGCCTGGCTCACGCTGAGTTCCTTGCGCTCCTGATCGCCCGAGCCGTCAAACTCGGCGGAAACGGCATTGCCGGTTAGATTCCAGCCTGCCACGCAGCCTCCTTTCGTTATCGCGCACAAAGGCTCCAGCCCTGCGCAAATTCAAGTCCAACACATAGTACAGCGCCGCGGGGACACAAATCCCCGCGGCGCCTGTCAAGCCAATTTGTTATCGGTTGGAGTTTCTGTTGTAGCGAGCCATCAGGTAGAGCAGCTGAATGATCGAGGTGAGCGCTGCGGCCACATAGGTAAGCGCGGCTGCCGTCAGGACCTTCTTGGCACCGTTGACCTGCTTGGAGCTCATGCCCGACTGCTCGATGTACGCCACGGCGCGGCGGCTGGCATCGATCTCGACCGGCAGCGTAACCAGCTGGAACAACACACTAAACGAGAAGAAGATCAGCGCGAGGGTTGTGAGCCCGGCAATGTTCATAAACAGGCCCAAGAGCAACACGATGGTCCAGGTGTTCTGGGTAAAGTTGACGACCGGGACCAGGGCAGTGCGCACCTTCATCATGGCATAGCCGCTTTGGCGCTGGGCGGCGTGGCCCGCCTCGTGGCAGGCGACGGCAACGCTTGCGACCGATCCGCCCGAACGGTTGGCATCCGAGAGATACAGGTTGTTATCCTGCGGGTTGTAATGGTCGGTGAGCTCACCGGCGACGCCCTTGATACCCACGGCATTGCAACCGCTGGCGTCGAGCATGCGGCGCGCGACCGCAGCGCCCGTGTCGCCGTCCGAGCGAACCTTGGACCAGGTTTTATACGTCGAGTTGATATAGCTCTGCGCGGCAAGACCGAGCACCGTACAAACAAGGACGACCAGCAGGTACAGCGGGTCGATGCCAAAGCCATAACCATAGTAATAGGGCATGCGAATTCCTCCGAATCGAGTTACACGTTGAAGGCATTCTACCCACTCGCCCAGCCAACGAGACAGCATCGATGTTTTGGCAATGTCAGTGAAAACGGCCGAGAGCGAGCAAGGTGACGTGAAAGAGAAGCGACGCGTACTTTGGTACGCGAGCGACGATTGAACGTCAGATTGCCACTCTCGGCCGTTTGCAGCGTCGAGCCGTTACGCGGTTTGGTAAAACCGCGTAACCATATACCTACAGGAGCTCGATTTTGCCGTCCTTCACCGTCAACCCCATGTTGCCCGAGAGCAGATCGTCCAGGCGCGAGCCCACAAGCTCAAAGCGCCAACCTTCGCGCAAAGGGCTCTGCTCGGGATGCTCAATATAGTCGGTCAGGTCATCGCGCGAGGCAATGACCGAGGTCGCCACGCCCGAACGCTCGGCAACCAGGCGAATGAGCGCGTACATGAGATCCGTCACGCTCTCCAGCTCCGGAGAGATCTGGCGATGTCCGCGCACCATGAGCGGTAGGCGATCGTGCGGGCAGCTCGCGCCGCGCTTGATGGCCATGAGCGCGCCGTCCACATCGCGCTCCCCCAGTTGATCGGTGCCGCGGATGCTGCGGAACTCCTCAACGCGCACGGGATTGCGCTTGACGAGCGCCAGCAGCGTATCGTCGGACATGACCCACTTGCGCGGGATGTTGCGGCGCTCGGCGCGGTCCTCGCGCCAGGCGGCAAGCTCGCGCGCAATGCCCAGCTGATGGCGGCTACACGAGTTGATGCGCTTGACCTTGCGGAATGCCTCATGCCGGTCGGCGCGGTAGTGCGACTCGTCTGCCAGCGGGCGCAACTCGTCGAGCACCCAGTCCACGCGGCCCAGCTCGCGCAGGCGGCTCATCATCTCGGTATAGGCGACGATCAGATACTTGACGTCATCGATCGCGTACTCAATCTGCTTATCGCTCAGCGGGCGGCGCGACCAATCGGTCAGCGACTCGGTCTTGGGCAGCGATACGCCGCAGAACGTCTGAACGAGGGCGCCGTAGGAAATCTGCTGGCGCTCACCCAAAAAGGCGGCGGCGACCTGCGTGTCAAAAATCGGTCGCGGCAGCGCGCCCACGGTGTGGAGCATGACCTCCATATCCTGCGAGCAGGCGTGGAAGACCTTGACCACGCTCTCGTCGGCCATAAGCTCGGCCAGCGGCGACAGGTCGTCGATCACCAAAGGATCGACCGCGACGCTCTCGGCAGGGGTGGCAATCTGAACCAGGCACAGGCGCGGATGAAACGTGCGCTCGCGCAAAAACTCGGTATCGACGGCAATCGCGTCGAACTCACGAGCGCGCTGACAAAAGTCGAGTAGAGCCTGATGTGTGGAAATGTACATATCAACCCATCGAATAAGGTTAGGCCCGAAAAACACGGGTAGGATATCGGCATTGCCCTACAACTATACTCGGTTAGTCACAGAACGGGAACGTAAGTATGCGCTGCCTTATCATCCACAACCCGGCATCGGGTCCCAGCTCCGATGAAATCTACGCATTCACGCACGCTCTTGCACAAGGCGGCGACGAGGTCGTAATGCGCTTTATCGGCGATGGCATGGAGCCCGAGGACGCGGTAGCGGACGTTCGTGAGTTCGACCGCGTAGTCGTTTCGGGCGGCGACGGCACCGTCTCCAACGTGCTCGACCAGATGCGCGGGTGCGGTGTCCCTACGCTCATCTTCCCCTCCGGCACGGCCTGCCTGTTCTTTAACAACATCGGTAATGCCCCCGAGGCGGCGGCGCTTGCCAAGGCTTGCCGCGCCGGCCGCACGGTCAAGGTGGACATGGGTGAGCTCTTTTGGATCGACGAGAACGGTAACGAGAAGCGCCACGGCTTTATCATCATCGCCGGCTCGGGCTTCGACGCCGAGATCATGATGAAGGCCGCCCCCACCAAAAACGACATTGGCGAGATCGCCTACTTCCTCTCCGCGCTCGCCACGCCCAACCCCACGGTGGCGCACTTTACCATTGAACACGACGGCATTGTCGAGGAGCTCGACGGCATCTGCTGCATGGCGGGCAATACCTCAGTCATCCAAAACGACATCAACCTGTTCCCCAACTGCCGCATGAACGACGGCATGGTCGACATCGTCGTTATTGAACCCGTGCGCACGGTGCAGCTGCTCCCCACGGTGATCACCGCCGCGCTCGACCCCGCTGGCAAGGTGCTCGGCCGCCCGCAGTTTAAGATTATCCAGACCAAGGAAGCCAAGATTACCTGCACGCCGTCGCTGGGCATGCAGTTCGATGGCGAGATCATCTCCAGCAACTCCGGTGTCTTTGGCGCCCGCGCGCTTCCGCAATGCCTCGACCTCATCGTCGACGAATTCTCTCCACTCGGAAAATAGGAGGACCCCGTGAACGACAACCCTATCATTGGCTTTATCGTCATCGTTCTGGCCATGCTCGTGGGCTACGCGATTAACGTAATCCACCGCCGGAAGAAGTAATTCCACATTGGTATGATATTCATCCAATCACCGAGGAGAAGTCCAAGGGCAACAACATGGCCGCCATGGGTGTTGGCGCCATCATCATCGGTGTCTGTGGCTTCGTGATCTATCGTCGCAAGAAGGCCTAAGAACCCCACACCTTAAGGCGCGGGCGGGATGGCCAAGGTCGCCCGCCCGCTCAGCCCGCCCCTTCGACCGGCGGGAAACGTCGCTGAAATCTTTCAAAAAAGATTCCCCGCAAACACTTTGCTGTGCTATAGTGCAGCGCAACAGCAACTGGGCGCGACCGCGCCATGGCATCACGAAAGGAGCCACCAAGATGAAGAACACGATGACGTCTCTCAACAACTGGTGGTGGCGTGATGCGAATACGATCGGTCGACGGTGAGTCCCTCACGCCTGTTTTTGCGCTCTAGGTGATTGGAAGGCCTCCGGTTTCGACCGGGGGCCTTTTTCTATCTCGAGCCCGATCGCATTCGCATCACGCGCCTCCGCTTTTCCCTTGCACTCCCCTTCCGAAAGGATTTTCAACATGTATCAGAACACCACCGCCCAGCCCCGCACCGTCCAGACCACTGACCGCGGCAAACTCGACCTCAAGGCACTCACTCTCTATGCCATCCTCCTCGCCGCCGGTTTCGTCCTCAACATGACCGTCTCCAAGTTCTTTAGCGGCCTCACCGGAGGCTTCCTCTCGCCCGAGTTCATCATCGCGGCTTTCTGCCTCGAGATTCTCATCGTCAAGCCCAACATCGGCCAATCCGCGATTATCGGCCTCCTCGCCGGCGTGGTAATCCAAATCACCGCCTCCGTCAAGGGCCCCGACCTGATCGCCGAGCCCGTCGCCGCCATGGTCATGGCTCTGCTCGTCTCCGTGCTCGCCGACTCCAAGGTCAAGGGCCTGCTCCCGCTCGTCAGCACCTTTGTTGTCACCTTCATCTCCGGCATGATCTACGCGGCGATCTTCTCCTTTGGCGTCATGAACAACCCGGCTTTCATGGGCGTCATGGCTCCTGTCGTCGTCGCCACCGGTGTTGCCAACGCCATCATCGTGACCGCCCTCTACATCCCCATTAAGAAGGCCCTCAAGCTTAACGACTAAGTAGCTGACAGACCACACGCAGACACCTCTACAACAACTCCGCTCATAACACTCTAGAACCCAACGACGCTCCATCCTTGCGCCGCCCATCAGCTATGCCGACGCAACCCCCATTGAGAAAGGGAACTCCCATGTCTCAGAACAATGCCCGCACCGTTACCGCCGCTGTCAACTCCGTTGGAATCCTCGACATCAAGTCGCTCGTCCTGCTCGCCATCCTGCTCGCCGCCGGCTTCATCCTCAACTTGACCCTCGGCAACGCACTTGCCATCGTGGGCATCAAGCCGCAGTTCATCATCGCCGCCTACGCACTCGCCATTCTTCTGATCGACGCAAACTACCTCCAGGCAATCATCTTCGCGGTTATCTCCGCCTGCGTCATCCAGCTCACCACATCAATCCCCGGCCTCAACTTTGCCACCGAGACCGTCGCCGCGCTCGCCATGGTCGCGCTCGTTAAGTCAGGCATCGGCGGCAAGAACTTCAACCCGCTCGTTGCCACGTTTGTCGCCACGTTAATCTCGGGCGCACTCTTCGCCGTGCTCGGCACGGTAATCATGGGCGGCGCCATCGCCTCCACCGCGGTCAAGATTCCACTGGTCCTAGGCACCGCCGTCTTCAACGCCATCTTGGTCCAGGCCCTCAGCGTTCCGCTCAAGAAGGTCTTCTCCAAGTAGTAATACTTGCTACCATGTAGACCGCCGGTCGTTTTGCGGCCGGTGCTCTTTTACGATAGAAAGGCCCCCATGAGCTCCAGCAATACCATCATCAAGCTCGATGACGTCTCATTTTCCTATGGGCACGAGGCGCACAATGCCCTCGATCACGTCTCACTCGCCATCGAAAAGGGTGAGTTTGTGGGCGTCATCGGCCCCTCAGGCGCCGGCAAATCGACGCTTGCCGCCGTTATGAGCGGAGCCATCCCCCACCATTACACCGGCCAGCTCTTTGGAGCCACGCTCGTCGACGACCGCGACACCTGCGAGATCACCCTCACGGATATCTCGCGCGTGGTGGGAAGCGTGCTGCAGGACATCGATGCCCAGATGGTTGCGCCCATCGTTGAAGACGAGATGCTCTTTGGCCTCGAGAACTTTGGCATACCGCACGATCTAATCGAGGAGCGCATCAGCCAGACGCTGACGACCGTCGGCATTAGCGACCTGCGCCACCGCGAGATTGCCACGCTTTCGGGCGGGCAGAAGCAGAAAGTCGCAATCGCCGCGATCATCGCCATGGCGCCCAACGTGCTCGTGCTCGACGAGCCCACGGCAGCGCTCGACCCGGCAAGCTCCACGCTCGTTTTTGACACGCTGCGCCAGATCAACCGCGAACACGGCATCACCGTGGTTGTTATCGAGCAGAAGGTCGCGCTGTTGTCGAAATACTGCAGCCGCGTCCTCGTCATGGCAGACGGCAAGCTCGCGTTTGACGGCGAACCCCACCAGGTCTTTGCCCACGCAAGCGAGCTGCGCCAGATGGGCGTCGACAGTCCCCGCGTCGCGCGCATCGCGAACAGCCTGGCAGAAGTGGGTCTGTTGCCGAGCGATCAGGCGCCCTGCCTCAATGTTTCCGAAGCGCACCAGCTTATCTCGTCCTTACTTGCGGATGCAACGAGCAAGGACGCGCCCGCCGATGTGCCCGAGACCTCTCCCCATATCCCGGCGGTCCCCCGCGGCGTCAATCAGGAGCCAGTAGTCGAACTCACCGATGTGACCTTTGCCTACCCCCATGGCGGTGCCTCGGTCAGCAACCTCAACATGTGCGTCTATCCCGGCGAGCTCGTAGGCATCATCGGCCAGAACGGTGCTGGCAAGACCACGCTCACCAAGCTGTTGAACGGCCTTCTGCATCCAGCGTCGGGAACCGTGCGTATGGCGGGGATGAACACCGCCGACGTCCCCACCAGCGCGATCGCTGCAAAATGCGCGACGCTGTTCCAGAACCCCGACCGCCAGCTCTGCCGCGACACCGTACTCGACGAGGTTGCCTTTGGTCTTGAACTGCACGGTGTCGGCACCGACGAGGCCCGCCAGCGTGCACGGGTGGCGGCGGAGCGCTTTGGGCTCCCCTTGGACGAATCGCCGTTCTCGCTTTCGCGCGGACAGCGACAGATGGTCGCCCTAGCGTCCGTGGTTGTGCTCGACCCACAGGTGGTTCTGCTCGATGAGCCCACGAGCGGCCTCGATTACCGCGAGTGCATGACCGTGATGGAGACGGTGAGCGAGATGGCCGAGCGCGGCTGCGCCGTGATCATGGTGTGCCACGACATGGAGGTCGTCTCGGACTTTGCCCAGCGCCTGGTAGTCATGGCAGACGGACGCATCCTCGAGCGCGGCGACGCGAACCGGATCTTCGCCGACGATGCCCTCATGCGCGCCGCCTACGTGGAGCCACCGCAGGTTGTGGCCCTGTCCAAAGAACTCGCGCGCGACGTTTCGCCCCGATTCGCCGGAATCAGTCAGGTCTCCGATCTGGTCGACCTGGTAAAGGAGATGCTCAAGCATGACTAACGTGATCGACTACGTGCCCGGAGACTCACTGCTGCACCGGCTGAACCCCGTGACCAAGCTAGCCCTGGCCGCGGCTATTATCTTGGCGACCTTCCTCGGCGACACTTATGTGCTCCTGATCGCCCTGCTTGTGCTGACTTTTATCTTGGGCATCTACGCCAAATCGACCGCAGGCCTAGTCTCGCTCGTCAAGCTCATGGTGCCGCTCTCACTAATCATGCTGGTCCTGCAGACCGCCTTTATCCGCACCGGAGCCCCCATCTTTGCCTGGATTACCACAGATGGTCTTATCACCGGCACCAAGGCGGCGCTTCGCCTGCTCGGCGTGGCGCTGCCGCTCATCCTCATGCTCACCATCACGCAGCTCGGCGATCTCGCTAACGCTTGCGTGGAGGTGCTGCACGTGCCGTACCGCTATGCGTTCACGTTTACCACGGCACTGCGCTTTGTACCGGTCTTTAGCCAGGAGATGAACGCCATCATGGAGGCGCAGACCGCGCGCGGCGTTGAATACGACACCAAGAACCCCCTCAAGAAGATCCAGCTCATGCTACCGCTCTGCGTGCCGCTGCTGGTGAGCTCCGTGGGCAAGACCGATGCCACTGCCCTGGCGGCCGAGCAACGTGGCTTTTATCTGCGTACGCGCGCGAGCTCGTACAAGCGCTATCCCATTAAGGGCATGGACATTGCCATACTTATTGCCAGCATTGCCCTCATCGTCCTCGGATTCTTGTTCTAACCTGCCAAAAAGGGACAGGTTTATTTTGGTCGGTTTTATATGGGCAAATGTCAGTCTCGTCCTTTAAGCTCCAGCACCAAGCAGCAACCGCAAAATGCAAAAGGCCTCGGCTCGCACAAACGAGCCGAGGCCTTTACTGTTTTCCCAGATAAAACCTACCAAAATAAACCTGTCCCTTTTTGGCAGGTCGAGAGCTACAGGCGGTAGGGGGCGCCGCTGCGGATGATGGACTCGCGTACCAAAACGTCCATGGCGTCGAGGGTGATCTCGGGCATCTCGCGATACTTTTGCAGCACCGAAAGCTCCGTGCAGGCCAGAATGACGCGGTCGCAGCCGCTGCGGGCAAACTCCCACATCACTCGGTCAAACTTATCCATATCGGGCTCGCGTCCTGCCTTCACGTCATCGTAAATAAGCGACATCACATCGGCCTGGCGTTTCTCGCTGGGATAAACGACTTCGACGCCCGCCGCCTCGCACTCGCGACCGTAGACGCCGGCACCCACGGTGCCATCGGTACCCATGATGCCGATCTTGCGCACCGGCTCGGCCGGCATGCTCAAGTTGGGGTCGAACTCACACTCCCCCATCACCACGCCGGCAAGCGCATAGCGCACCGACTCGCGCGGCATATGGATGATGGGGACCGAGGTAAACGACTGAATCTGATCGTAGAAGTAGTGCGACGTGTTGCAGGGAATGGCAATGTGCGCGCAGCCCAGCGTCTCGAGCGCCTGCGCGCATTCCTTCATGGTCGCCAGCAGCTCGGTATGGTCGCCGGTCTTAATGGCCAGCGTGCGGTCGGGCATGGTCGACTTAGAGAGCACCACCATGTCGATATGTTCCTGATCGCGGGCGGCCGCCGTGTGACGCACCACCTGGTCGTAGTAATACGACGTGGCCTCGGCGCCCATACCGCCGATAACTCCCAGCTTTTCCATCGCCGCCTCCTTGGTGACGCTCGCACCATTGCGCGTATCATACCCGCGCCCGTCCGATACAAACCGGGCGGGCGCGACGTTCATCCTATTTGTAATACGTCTTAAACAGCTTAAAGTGACGCAGTTTGGTGTGCCACATGCGCAGCCAGCGGTTAAAGACAAAGTCGCCCTTCATAAACGAGGGGTCGGCGGCCTTACCCTCCTTGACCAGGCGATGCGCCTTAGCGCGCAGCTCGGGATCCTTGACGTATTTATCGACCACGCCCATGGGGACAACCATCCACAGCGCCTCGTTCTGCGCCGTCACAAACTCGGGCTCAAACGGGCGGTTGTACACATGCTCGTCCACTACGTACTTGGCAACGTTAAAGCCACTGTTGGTGACGTAGTAGTTACTGCGGCCCTGGCGAGTGTTGAAGTCGAAGAACTTGAAGGAACCGTCGCGCTCGTCGTATTTGACGTCAAAGTTGGAGAAGCCCGTAAACTTGAGGTCCTCGAGCAACTTTCGCACGCCGCCCATGAGCTCGTCATTGGGCTCGGTGATGATGCAGGCGTGGTTGCCAACGCCGTGAGGCTGGTGCTCCTCGAGCAGCACGTGGCCCAGGCACATCATGCGCACCTTGCCGTTACGGTCGGAATAGCTGGTAAGCACGCGCATGTACTCGTCGTTGCCGGGCACGCGATCCTGCAAGATGAGGTCATCGGTGTAGCCACTCGCGTATACATCGCGAATGACCTGCTCCAGCTCGGCGCGATCGGCGATCTCGTAGGCCTTCTTCTGGCCCTCGAACTCATGCTCCCACCACATGATGCCGTCGGAAGGCTTCAGAATCATCGGGAAGGGAAAATCGATCTGGTCGAGCACCTCGGCAGGAGCCTCGCCCCGGGCGTTGAGCATGGCCATGGTAAAGGTAAACGTATGCGGATAGGGAACACCGTGCTTCTCGCACAGCTCGTAGAAGATTTCCTTCTTCTGGCACTGTTCGAGCATGCTGTAGGGCGCATAGGGCGCGATGACGTTTGAGGCAAGCTCGCCGGCATCCTGAGCCTGTGCGGCAAGCGCGACATAGTTGTCGCCGCAGCCCATGAGAATAATCTTCTTATCGGGATTGGCCTGCGCGACACCGTTAATGGTCTCGATCATGACCGGCATGGTGTCGATATCCACATTGGGCGTGTAGTCGATAATCTGGCTGCGGTACGCAGGACCGGTCTGGTACTTGCCAAAGACCAGGCTCTTGACCTGATACTCCTCGTAAAAGGCGCGCGCCACCGAATAGGCGTTGATGTCGCCACCGAGCAGCACGGGGATAAACTCGCGCTCTGTAAACTGCAATGCCATGGAAACTTCCTATCTAGAACTGCCCACGACGGGCGGTCTTTATGCAACCTGTTTATTTTAGCGTGCCGGACCGTTTCCTCCTAAAGCTCCACTGTATCTATGACAATCAACGCAATTATCCAGCATGAAGGCCGCACTCACCGCCGTATGACAAACGGCAATGAACCCACCGTTGTTGTAGGGTTCAGCATATTGATACCCCCGAGCGAAAGGCGCACGCGTGCTCCAGGACCTTCCAACCGATAACCCCATCCTCGATGCCGCAAAACGCGAGTTGGCGCAGCGCGCAAGCGACTGATCCTCTGCGCACCGCAAACAACGCTTACGACGGTGCCGCCTACATCACCTCCATCGATACATCGGCGCACAAAGGCACGCGCAAGACGCCCGTCGCTGGCGGACACGATACCGCCATCGAGCAGTTTGGCCTCGTCTCCGATGCCCACGCCGGGGTCAACATCAGGGTAATCAAACTCGGCGACGGCACCTGTTCGTTCACCCCCGCCCAGGCGCTCAACGAAGTAGAGCAAGCTCGCCGCAATGGAACCTTATAGCCACAAACCCCAACGTTGAGATAGCCTTCACAGTCCAAAGCCCGTCCCAAACAGGCCCCCGTAACGTTAAAGTTGAACTCTATGGTTTCTCAACAATTCGATATAACTGCAGGTCAAAGCCAAAGTCTCAAGTTCAACTTGACCCTTTAAAACCTTTAAGGTTCAAGTTGAGGTCGAAAGCAGTAGTAGAATACCTGAGAAACAATAACCTACGATTGATTGCAGAGGGACTGGATGCAGCATTCGAATCATCGCACCGCAGCGCTCATCGCGTCGAAGCCGGCTCGTATCATCACGAGCGCCGCGCTCGCCGTTGCGTTGACGGCCACGCCGATGCTCTCCCCCGTCGCGGCGTATGCCGCCTCGCAGGCAACGCAGGATCAGCTTGCCGCCGCCCAGCAGAAGATCGAAGCCGCCACGAGCGCCTACAACGATGCCCGCACCAAGCTCGGCGATCTGCAGAAGCAGATTGACGCCAACGAGGCAAGTATCGAAAAGATCGAGGCGAAGCTTCCCGATCAGCAGGAAAAGGCATGCACCGCCATGCGCGATCTGTACAAGTACCAGAAGGGCACCAACCCCATCGTGAGCTTCCTGGTCAACGCACAGAGCCTGGGTGAGTTCATCACGACCTGCAAATACACCAACCAGATCACAAGCTCGAGCGTCGACGAGATCGAAGAGCTCAATAACATGCAAACCGAACTCGAGCAGAACAAGGCCGAGCTCCAGCAGGCCAAGTCTCAGCTTGAGGCAGAGCAGAAAAACGCCGAGGATGCGCTGGCGCAGGCCCAGCAGCTCCGCAGCGAGGCACAGGCAAAAGCCGAGCAGGAAAATGCCGCCGAGCTTGCCAAGCTTGAGGCCGATAAGGCCGCTGCCGCCGAGAAGCTCTCGGGCGAGGGCGTGAGCGGCAGCAATTCCAGCAGCCAGGCCACCAACGCCAACACCACCATCGACACCACGGTGAACAACGCCAACACCGGTAGTTCCGATTACGATTCGTTCATTAATGAGTGGACGAGCCGCATCGACAATTACCTCGCCGGCTCCCCTATGGCAGGCCAGGGCTATAACTTTGCCGTCGCCGCTTGGAATACCGGTGTCGACCCCCGTTGGTCCCCCGCCATCGCCTGCATCGAGAGCACCAAGGGTGCTTATTGCGCCAATTCTTACAACGCCTGGGGCTGGAGTGCACGTGGCGGCGGTTGGCGCAGCTTTGGCAGCTGGAGCGAGGGCATCTTCGCTCACGTTGCCTATCTGGGCGCCAACTACGGCTCCACCCTTACCCCGGCTGCGGCCAAAAAGTACTGCCCACCCACGTGGCAGGACTGGTACAACAAAGTCGCCGCTCAGATGAACCGCATCTAAGTGCAACTGCAAAGGGCCCCAATGGGGCCCTTTTCTTTTAGGTAGCGGAGGTATCGACGACGCCGGTCGCATTGGCAACCGCGACTATAACGATCATGCATAGGAGCAGCACACCCAATGCCTTGAGCCAGAGTTTCGCGAGTTTCTTGCCGCGATAACTGTCGAGCAGTGCGAATCGCCGACGTAGACGGCGCTTATCGAGCACCGCAAAATGCGTAAGCGCCATAAGGCCATCGACAAAGAAAAAATACTCGATTATGAGAAGCCACGTCGGGTAGCTTTGGTTTGCTCCCGTGGGTTGAAAGACGGCAAAGTGACTTCCGGCAAAGAACACAAGCAGCGAGAAGCAGACGAGCGTATTCCAAATGCGCCCCAGGGACTCCGGAACGCGAGAGAGCAGACCGCATGCAGCGGAGGTGGCAGGCCTAGGAAGCCTTGCGGGGTTCTGGAGCCCTTGGGGCGTCAACAACGTCTCCGAGGCCGGAGTACGGACAGGCGCAGGCGCAGGAGGCCGCACGGGGCGACTCAGATCGTATGCCGCGCGCGTCGCCCGTCCCAACGCTTCCGCACTCGCAAAGCGCTTGGCCGGATCGAGCGCCATCGCCATGCAAACGACATCGGCAAGTGGAGTGGGAATGCCGCGCACCTCGCATTGCTCGCGCATGTCGAGCCCTGGTTTAGGGTCGACTCCCGTCAAGCAGAAGAACAGCAGGGCACCGAGTGCGTAGACGTCGCTTCGCACGCTCGTCTGTCCAAACCCATACTGCTCGGGCGGCGCATAGGGCCGTGTCCCAAACTTGACAGTATCGGCATCGGCGCCATCCCGCCACACGCGCGCGATCCCCAAGTCGATAATCACCAGCGATGAAAACGTCAGGCCGTCATCAGGCGTATAGTTGGCACCTGTCACGATGATATTCGACGGCTTGAGGTCGCGATGGATCACCGGCGCCGAAGCCTCCCCCGCCATTGCAAAACCGGCATGGAGCTCGCCCACGGCGTCGCAAAGGACAGGATACAATTCACGCGCATAATCGGGAGCGGATCCCAGACGGTCCACCAGTGCCCCGAGTGTCTCCCCTTCTATATATTCCATAACCACGTTGAGCTCGTCGCCCGCACGACGACAATCGACGATTCTGGGCAGGTGCTCAAAACGCCTGCCTGCCCGCTGAGCGGCAAACAGACGCTCGTATGCCCCGCCGATTTGAGCCGAAGCATCGATGCGTTTACGGACAAAGGGACCGAGCGAACCACCGCCGGTTCCTTCAAAGTACACGAGCTCGGTTGTTTCAACGGACGAGCGCTTAAGTACACGCTCCACGCGATAGCTGTCGTCGCGATCGAGCGACGCCAGGTGCTCGGCAAGCGCTGCGGTCAGCTCGTCATTGGAATAAGTTGGGGTCTGAGTATCCATAGCCTCCATCATAGCGCAGGGCGCAGACACCCCATGGCATCCGCGCCCCGTTCGTTTGCATCGTTGTTCGACAGCTCCGCCGGCTCAGATATCAGCGGCTAATTCACCGTCTCCTCGCCAAAGCGATACAGCTCCTCGTTGACCTTTTGGAGGCTGCACCCGCGATCGATGCAAAAGATGATAATCGCATCGCGGCGGTCCTTGCAGTTAAGGACGCTTACCCCGGCAGCCGTCAGCGCACGGTTGGTCTCTTTGAGCGTCAGCGCCATCGCAAAGGCAATCTGCAGCACCTTATTGCGACTCGGATGACGCGCACCGGTAAAGATCTGATAGCCAAAGGTCTCATTGAGATCGGCCATACGAACCACGCGCGAGCGCTCCAAGCCCTTTTCCTGCAGTAGCTGCTTCAGGTAATCCGAAAGCGACGGGGCGGCAAAGTCGTGCTCCCTGATATAGCCATCGATGTTCGGCGCATCGAGAAGCTCATTGAGCAACTCCTCGGTCAGCTTTTTATCGGGCATACGACTTCACCTCCCATCCGGCGCAACGGTAGCGACATGCTAGGCCAGCACCCAGCTTGCAGTGGCAGACTTATCAAACATGTTGGCAAAATACAGTGCCTTCTTGATATCGCCATCAAAGTAGATATTGCCCGCCACGGAGCCACCGGCGGAAAGGGTACCAGACTGCAGCTCATCGGAGCCCTCGCTGTAGTAACCCTGATTCTGTTGGGCGCCGTTGGCGTCCTCGCCCTTCCAGTCGTAGATATTGTAATCTGCGCCCTCATCGCCATTGTTGACGTACGTGACGTGAATGCCCGTCATGGTCGAACCGTCATAATTTGTAAGGCCGGGCTGGACGGAATCGACGACGACGGAAAGACCGGCAGCTGTGGTCACCGTCGTGCCAACCGCCAGGTCAGTCGTAGGCTGCTCTTCCTTCTTCGCCTCTTCCTTCTTGTCGCCATCGCCAGCGTCCTCGGTGACGGTCGCCTTATCGCTACCACAACCGGCAAGAAGACCGGCAGTCCCCAAGGCGACGGTGGCGAATGCGCCAAGTGCAGCGCGACGGCTCAGCAGCACTTCGTTTTCGAGCTTTTTCATTATGCATCCTTCCTACGATCCGGCTACCGCGCCGGTACACAGCACATCGTAGAAGGCAACGAGCTCAAATTCATTAGCTGGGAGCTAATGGGGGGGTTGTAAGCCAGATTGGTACTGGATTGAGAAGATGCCTGTTCAGATGGAGCGGTGATTGAGGCTGCAGCTTGATACCAAAGCGCCCTTGCCGCGCCTCTGGCCGACGTTAGCCGCACCCCTCTCACCTGCAAGATGCCCATGAGGGGGGCTGCCCGTCGAAGATAGCGCGCGCATGGTGTTCGACGATTCCGTCGCCCCGCTATCGAATAAAAGGTATGGTCCTAAGATCACTCAGGCAATAAAGCAATAGTGCTGCGGTATATCTCCCCGTGCTTTAAGTCGGCATCAGCCACCTCAGGCAAGCGATTCAAATCACGGCACCCCTATGCCAGCTCGCGAAGCCTCCCGAGCGCCAGCCTGAACCACTCCAGATCGTCCTCATCAGGCACGCTATCGTACTTCCAGTGCGTTATATAGCGCCACCGAGAGAAGACGCCGCTGCCCAGAAGCCCAACGTCGTCTATGGTGTCTATGTCCTCTCGCAGTCCTTCGGCCGTACCGGAGCGCGGATATGCCCCGGCAAAGGCCTCGCCAAAGTCCATGTGCCAACCCAGGCCGAACATGTCATGGGCCAACGCGTGGAAGTCGCGGGTGGGACCGTCCAGCGAATCCTCGAAGCGCTTAACGAACCTGCACAGGTCATCACCGTAAGCCCCGCCGAACAAATAAGGCTCAATCACGTCCTTGCCGCGCAAGGCCTCTAACCACTCGGTCGGAATGCCCTCGTATCCGTACAGGATGCCGGCCAATCCACCGGCCACGCAAGCCGTGGTGTCGGTATCGTCGCCCAGGTTCACGGCGGTCAGTACGCAGTCGCGGTAGTTGTCGGTATGTTCTAGGCACCAGATGGCGGCGTGGTAAGTATCCCACACGTAGCCGCCGCTGGCACCAGCTCTGTCCTCACTCTCGCAGCCGGCGTGCCCGCTGTAAAGCACCTCGCGGGCATAGGCGATCATGTCCACGCAGGCCTGGCAGCAGTCGTCGGTAGCGTGGGTGATCGCGCTGACCTCCCTTATGTCGCAGTCGGAGCATTCCATAAACACCATAGGCAGGCAACGCATGAGCGAGCCGTTGCCCTTGCTGTATTCGCTTGTGAGCCCGCAACCCGTATCGAGCGCCTGCCTGGTGGCGTTGCCGTAGTCGAAGACGTTCCCGTCGGCGGTGTATGCGCCTTCGTTTATCCAATTGCGGAACTTGACGAGGATATCGTCGCAATTGATATCGCCGAGCTCGCGGTAGCTGTCGCACAGCGCGAGCGCCATGGACGTGTCGTCGCTCCATGTGCCCGCAGGCTGGTTGTGCGTGCCGAGGCCCACCATGTCCGTGCAGGTAAAGCTGCCGCGCGGCCTGAACTCGTAGGGCACGCCGAGCGCATCGCCCACGGCCATGCCGTACACGCAGTCCCTCACCGTCCGTAACAAGCCCATGGCGCGCACCTAGTTCCAGTTCATGCCGAACTTGCGCGAGCAAAGCACGTCTTTCCAGTGACTCTCGCGCTCGCACACCTCGGCGGTGGTCATCTTGGTGTCGCACACCTCTAGAATAGAGTAGGTGAAGTTTTCCACGATGTACCCAGTTCCGTGCTCGGCCACGATGGCCTTGAACTCCTTGTTGCCGCCAGTCGGGTCCATGGGGTTGGCATAGGCGCTCCAGCGCTGCCAGATACCCAAGTCCGCGCCCGCGTCCTTCTTGCTGTCGCCCGAGGCCGAACCCACGTAGAGTTTCCCCGTCGCGGTGTCGGTGATGCAGTAGACGCCCTTCACGTTGTCCAGCGCCCAGTACCAGTCGGAGCCCACGCTGGCGATAACGGCCTGCAAGGTCTTGTGGTCGATACACACGTACTTGTAGCCAGGAAAAGGGGCAACGTTGCCCAGGCTCATCGAGTACTCGTACACTACGGGCTCGAAGTCGTGCATCGTGTTCTCGTAGAACTTGTTGTAGATGTCGCGCCCGATAGGCTTCTTCAACTTGATGATGAGGCGCTTGATGTAGGCCTCGTAGTCGGGAAGAAGCGTCAACTTGTAGCCCACGCCGCCCAGCACCTCGGGTACTGCCTTCTCCACTTTGTGCATGCCGCCGAAGATGAAGTACTCGGGCCCGTAGGTGTAGTACTGTGCGAACGAGAGCAGGTAATCCGCATGGTTGAGGTTGTTATTCGCTTGTCCCGTCGCGCTCCTCCACGCGTTCATCTCGTACCATCGCGAGCCGCTATCGGTCTTCTCGGGGGTCGAGGTGTCCTTCAACAGCATGTCGTACGCGCGCACGTTCACGTCGCCAGCATTCATGTTGAATTTGATCTTTGTCTTCTCTGGGTGCGCCACCGGCATCAAATCCCTGAGCGTTATAACAGCATTTCCCATGTTAATTCCGCCGTTTCAGTTTGAAAAGCCTGTAGGTCGAATCATACCACTCGCTTTCCAGACGAAAATTAGTGCTCGGCTAACCGCTCTGCTGTTGTCGTTTCTTATGGCGAAGAAGAGCACGAAGCCGATAAGCCCCGCGCCCGTGTTTATGCCTTGTTTGGCGATTGTTCGTGATATGCCCGCACAGCTATTTTTGGTGAATAATCCGAAAGTAAGGAAGATAAGCGCGAATCATCCACGCCACCATCCGTCTCGCCCGCACTCGGGCAATACGCAGTGCCCGCTCCTGATCGGCCGTCCCTAGCGCCGGCGCGAACTCTTAGATGGCGTCTTTTGCGCTCATCACCTTGCGGAAGACGGTCGCGTCCTGCTTGCCGATGGGAATCGCGATCTTCTTGCCGCCCGCGCGTCGCACTCCGTCTTGAACAACATGTCCCATCCGCCCCCTCGCCTCATCCTCAAAAGGCTCGTCGAAGCCTAGCCCACCGTGACGGATTCCCCGGTAAAGGTGCTAACGAGCAGCAAAACAAAGAACACAAGGTAGCCGATGCTCAACAGGTAGGCGGTAACCAAAAAGACAATCCATCCCACATCGGTCTTGCCGTCGGCATGGCGTTGCTCGCGATTGCGGCAGAGCCAAATCGTCACGCCAATGGCCACGATCAGCAACACGAGTGCCGCTGCCGCCAACCCGGCAAGCGCAAACATAACGCCAATGCTCACAGCAATAACCGGAAGCAACAACAAGCCGCATCCACACCCACCGGGACTATAAACGGCAGACTGTCGGCGTCGCCCCATCGTCACTCCAACCTCAACATCTTTGAACACTACAATGCGATAGCCTGCTGAACAGGAACGATCTTATCCAGTTCCGGCTCGATGCGCCTCTTTTCCGCCTCGAGGTCAAACGCTATCTGGGCGCGCAGCCAATAACCATCCGTTAGGCCAAAGTAGCGGCAAAGGCGAAGATCGGTGTCAGCCGTAACACGACGCCTCCCCAAAATAATCTGCCCAATACGCTGTGCCGGAATCCCGGTCTCCTTAGCAAGACGATATTGAGAAATGCCCATAGGAACAAGAAATTCCTCTTTGAGAAGTTCACCAGGAGTCACCGGTGACAGCAAATCGGGCGCGGTCTCATCACTTGTGATAATCGACGATTTCGACATTCCAAGCCATCCCCTGTCTCCACTCAAAGCAGACCCGATAGCGCTCATTAACACGGACACTATATTGGCCGGCGCGATCGCCCTTCAACGCTTCAAGACGATTGCCCGGAGGAACGCGAAGGTCATCAAGTGAAGCACAAACCTGCAGTTGACGAATCTTCCTCAATGCGACCCGCTCAAAGGGCACGAACCTCCTGACCCGCACACCCATTGCAAAACGCTCGCTATCCTCATCTTTGTACGATGCAATCATAGTATCGCCTTACGTTAATAACGTCAAACGTTTCTACAGACATACATCTCTATTATACCGTACATTTGTTCGTATTTTCTAGAACATGCGCCCGCGCCGATTAACCAAGCAAAAGCAATCGTTTGTAGACATCGAGGCCCTTGAGCAAAATTTCCTCGTCAAAGAGCATGGTATCGGTGTGAAGGGCGCTCGTGGCATAGGCGGGACAGCCATCCGAATCGCTCGGGTTTTCTTGACCCTCCGGCACACCCGTGCCCAGCAAGAAGAACACGCCCGGCAGATGGCGCTGATAGAACGCAAAGTCCTCGGCAATTAACAGCGGCTCCTCCACAAGCTGCAGGCCGGGCAAGGCAGGCGCGACGCTGGCAAACAACTCGGGGTCGTTGTCGACCGGCGGATAGCCCTCGGCAAAGTCGAGATCGTACGTGCAGCCCGTTGCGGCACAGGCATCGTCCAGCACGCGGCGCACGCCTTCGCGCGCCCGGTCGAACATGCCGTCCGTAAACACACGCAGGCTTCCGGCCACATGGGCCTCCCCCGCCACCGCGTTGCAAACCGTACCGGCCTGCAGCAGACCAAACTTGCCGATACAGGGCTCGTCGGTGCCCAGTTCGTCCATCAGCTCGCGCTCGGCAACCAAAAACTTCGCTGCCGCCAACGCGGCATCGTGCGACTCCTCGACCGGCACGCCATAGGTCTTAGCAATATGGATGCTCGTACCGTGAATATAGATATGCGTCTCGCTCGAACGCGCCAACAGCGGACCGGAACAGCTCGCCAACGTGCCGGCAGGCAGATCGGGCCACACATGGAAGCCAAAAATGCGGTCGGCCCCATAGCGCTCGAACACGCCGCTCTCGCATACCGTCTTGGCACCACCGGTCGTTTCCTCGGCCGGCTGGAACACAAAGAGCACGTTGCGCCTCATGGCGCCCGGCTGCTCGCGAATCGTACGGTCGACATACGTCGCGGCGGCAAGTGCCATGGCCATGTGACCGTCATGTCCGCAAGCGTGCATCTTGCCGGAATGGGTCGAGGCAAAGGCCGCCCCTGTCGCCTCCTCAATGGGCAGCGCATCCATATCGGCGCGAATCGCCGTGGCATGCGCGGCATCAACGCCGGCGTCGAAGAAAGCGCAGACGCAGCTGGGGCACGGATGGGTCACTTCGCAGGTGAGCGGTGCCAGCACGCCCTCGATATAGGCAATGGTTTGCGGAAGATCGAAATCGAGCTCCGGAATGCGATGGAGATCGCGGCGATAGCGACGGAGTTCTTGGAGCTCGGTCATAGAGGATCCCTTCGTGAGGCACATCTGTTGCAACTTATTGTGATACAGGATTGTGGCGCACATGTTTCCAGCATATCCCTGCATTTTTTAAACGTTATATACGAATACTCTTGTTTGGTAAAGTGCAACGTGATAGGGTCTTTACCACTTGATAGAGGCGCGGGCACGAAGAGCCGCGGGCGAGCCGGCAGGCTTTGACCCCGCGGGGAGGCGAAACCCGCCGAACTGGGTTTTTCGGGCACGAACAACCTGGTGGGCCTGTGGGAAACACCCACAGGACTGTCTGCAGCAATGCGGGAGCGCTATCCGGACATTGGGTCCACGCTATGCGGATTCGATGCGCAGATGGCGCCGTCTGGATAGCGAGGTTTACGGGACATGGCATTGACCCCCAACGAGGCATATGCGGCCAAGCAGCCGTTTGTGGACAAGGAGACGCTCGAGCATATCGTCGAGCAGTTCCCCACGCCGTTTCATCTATACGACGAGGCGGGCATCCGCCGCAACATGCAAGAGGTGCGCGACGCCTTTGCGTGGAACCCGGGCTTTAAGGAATACTTTGCCGTCAAGGCCAACCCCAACCCGGCACTCATCTCCATTCTCAACGAATACGGCTGCGGCTGCGATTGCTCGAGCTATACCGAGCTCATGATCGCCCGCTCGCTGGGTATCACGGGACACGACATCATGTTCTCGTCCAACGACACGCCGGCTGCGGACTTTGAGCTCGCCGACAAGCTGGGTGCCATCGTCAACTTTGACGACATCAGCCACATCGAGTTCTTTGAGCGTGTTGCGGGGCCCATCCCCAAGACGGTCAGCTGCCGCTTTAATCCGGGCGGCCTGTTCCAGCTCTCCAACGGCATCATGGACAACCCCGGCGACTCCAAATACGGCATGACCACCGAGCAACTCTTCGAGGCCTTCCGTATGCTCAAGACCAAGGGTGCCGAGGACTTTGGCATCCACGCCTTCCTTGCCAGCAACACCGTCACCAACGACTATTACCCCAAGCTCGCGCGCATCCTCTTTGAGCTTGCCGTGCGCCTGGAGCGCGAGACCGGCGCACACGTCGCCTTCATCAATCTATCCGGCGGCGTCGGCATCCCCTACCTGCCCGAGCAGCAGGCCAACGACATTCACGCCATCGGCGAGGGAGTGCACGCGGCATACGACGAGATCCTGGTCCCCGCAGGCATGGGCGATGTGGCAATCTACACCGAGATGGGCCGCTTTATGATGGGCCCCTACGGCTGCCTGGTCACCAAGGCCATCCACGAGAAGCAGATCTACAAGGACTATATCGGTGTCGATGCAAGCGCCGTCGATTTGATCCGCCCCGCCATGTATGGTGCCTACCACCACATTACGGTGATGGGTCAGCCGGGCGGCGCCGACAAGGGCACAGCGCCCGTCACGAACACCTATGACATCACGGGCAATCTGTGCGAGAACAACGACAAGTTCGCCATCGATCGCGAGCTACCGCATATCGACATGGGCGACCTGCTTGTAATCCACGATACCGGTGCGCATGGCTACTCCATGGGCTACAACTACAACGGACGGCTGCGCTCCGCCGAGGTCCTGCTGCGCCCCGATGGCGCGGCCGACCTCATCCGCCGCGCCGAGCGCCCGGGCGATTACTTTGCCACGCTCGACGTGCTGCCGTGCGGCCGAGAACTGTTGGCCAAGTCGCGCGCCGAAAGTGCCCGCCGCCGCGCCCAAGACGAGCGCCTGGCAGTCGCCGCCCAATGGAACAAGCGCATCCAGATCGCCGAAGCGAAGGAGAAGAACATGGACATCCGCAATCTCGAGGGCTCAATCGTCGCCCTGGTTACGCCGTTTAAAAAGGACGGCAGTGTCGACTTTGATGCGCTCGAGCGCCTTATCGATTTCCACCTGCAAAATGGCACCGACGCCATCCTCGCCCTGGGCACCACCGGCGAGAGCGCCACGATGACCGACGACGAGGACAACTCCGTTGTCGCCGCGGTGGTCAAGCAAGTTGCAGGACGCGTCCCCGTCATCGCCGGCTCGGGCTCCAACTCCACGCAGACCATGCTCACCAAGTCGCTCACTTACCAGGGCTTGGGAGCCGACGGCCTGCTGCTCATTACCCCCTACTACAACAAATCCAACGAAGAGGGTATCTACCAGCACTTTAAGACCGTCGCCGATGCCGTGGACATCCCCTGCATCCTGTACAACATCCCCGGCCGCTGTGGCTGCGGCATCAGCGAGCGCAACGTGGAGCGCTTGGCCGCGCACCCCAACATCATGGGTATTAAGGAAGCCTCGGGCAACGTCGCCTACGCTGCCAAGATCGCCCACCTGCTGTCCGACGACTTCCGCATGTACTCGGGCGAGGACGCGCTCACCGTGCCGCTCATGAACCTGGGTGCTTCGGGCACCATCAGCGTGTGGGCCGACGTGCAGCCGCAGCTCGTACATGACATGTGCCGCGCCTATCTGGACGGTGACGTGGCACGTGCCCGCGATATCCAGATTGCCGGCCAGCCGCTCATCAATGCCCTCTTTAGCGAGGTCAACCCCATCCCCGTCAAGGAAGCGCTCGCCCAGATGGGTATGATCGAGGCAAACTACCGCATGCCGCTGTGTCCCATGGCAGACGACACGCGCTCCGCACTTACCGATGCTCTGAAGGGAGCTGGTCTGCTTGATTAAGACCGTCATTATGGGAACGGGCCGCATGGGCTCGCTCATCCGCACTACCGCCGAGGGTATTGTCGACGCTGCCGGAGAGCCCGTTTTTGACATCGTCGCCCAGATCGGCTTCGACTTGTCAGAGCTCGAGAACGCTCCGGCAGCCGACGTCATCATCGACTTCTCGAACGTTGCGACCTTCGACGCCGTCGTCGCCTATGTCGAGCGCACGGGTGCGGCGTTGGTCTCGGGCACCACAGGCTATACGCCCGAGCAGATGGATCGCCTGCGCGAGCTGGGTCAGAGCGCCCGCGTCATGCACTCCGGCAATTACTCCATCGGTATCGCAGCCCTGCGTCATCTGGTGGCACAGGCCACGCGAGAGCTGCCCGGCTTTGACTGCGAAATCGTCGAGACGCACCACAACCAAAAGGTCGACGCCCCCAGCGGCACTGCCAAGTTGCTGCTCGACGCCGTCGTCGAAGCCGAGGCCGAGGCAGGCTACCACCCCGTCTATGGCCGCGAGGGCATGTGCGGAGCGCGCGACCCCAAGGAGATCGGCATGCACTCGCTGCGCGGTGGCACTGTCGCCGGCGTGCACGAAGTGAGTTTCTTTGGCCAGGACGAGGAGGTCACGCTCACGCATCGCGCCACGAGTCGTCAGATCTTTGTCAACGGTGCCTTGGCAGCCGCGCAGAAACTCATCACCCGCGAGCACGGCTTCTATACGTTCGACCAGGTCATGTTTGCCTAACCAGGTATCAACCGGATCCACCCAAAGGAGAGACCGCAAATGAGCAACGCAGCCGAAATGGATGCACAGGAGATTATCAACTATATCGCCACCGCGCCCAAGAAGACGCCCGTCAAGCTGTACGTGCGCGAAAAGCCGGGCATGAAGGTCCAGTGGGGCAATGCGCATGTCTATGGCGGCCGCCGTGGCAAGACTGTATTTGGCGACTGGGATGAGCTCAAGGCAATCCTCGACGCCAACGTCGATTCCATCGATTACTACGATGTGGAGAACGACTGCCGCAACTCCGCCGTGCCCATGCTCGACCTCAAGGGCATCAACGCCCGCATCGAGCCGGGCGCGATCATCCGCGACCGCGTCGAGATCGGCGACCGTGCCGTCATCATGATGGGCGCCATCATCAACATCGGCTCCGTCATTGGCGAAGGCTCCATGATCGATATGGGCGCCGTGCTGGGCGGTCGCGCCACCGTGGGCAAGAACTGCCACATCGGCGCCGGCACCGTGCTGGCAGGCGTCGTGGAGCCCGCCAGCGCCACGCCCGTCATCATCGAGGACGACGTTATGATCGGCGCCAATGCTGTGGTCCTGGAAGGCGTGCGCGTGGGCAAGGGTGCTGTCGTTGCCGCCGGCGCCGTGTGCGTCGAGGACGTCCCCGCCGGCGCCGTCGTGGCCGGTGTCCCCGCCCGCGTTATCAAGATGCGCGACGAGAAGACCGACAGCAAGACCGGTCTCGAAGAGGGCCTGCGCCAGCTGTAGGGTTACGCGGTTTTACCAAACCGCGTAACTTGTCGACGCTGCAAACGCCCCTAAGCGGCAATCCGACGTTCAATCGTCGGTCGCGTACAAAAGTACGCTTCCCTCCTCTTTCACGTCACCTTGCTCGCTTAGGGGCGTTTTCGCTGACGTGTGCTCAACCTGCGGGGTAATGTCAGCAACCAAGCCGAAAACAACAAAGGCCGAAGCCCTCGTCCGAGGCTTCGGCCTTCCCTATCTCAGGGTTCCGTCGTATTCAACCATGGCGGGTTGCTTTGACAGGCGCCCTACGGCCGTCTTATAGACCTCGAAACGATCGCGCCTCCCTATTGCCACAATCTCGGCAATCTCAACCATTCCGTCCTCTCGGATTCGGAAAACCATTCTGAGTCCTGCATTCCGCCATTTAATCTTTTTGCAGCCGGCGAGCTCGCCGTGAAGCGGCGTTCCGATTTCATCAGCGCGCGTCTTTAATTTTGCGACGGCAATACGGACGAGCCTGCGCTGGGATCCATCTAGTTTTTGATATTCCTTCTCGACGTCTCGATTCAAAAAGCCGACAACAAAATGCCCGCTCATTCGAAAAGGTCCTCGTCGGGAATCGCGTCCGGATCCATCGACTCAAGCTCCGCGAGGTCCTCGGCAGTTAAGGCGTCCTCAAACGGAACAAACTCATGCGGACCATGCTTGACTCGATCCGCAGCGATGCGATTTATCTCAAGTTCACGCAGATACTGCAGCGCGCCGTACATTTCCTCATAGGCAGCATAGTCGATAATCACGGTATCGATATCATTATGATCAGCAATGAACTGAGGCGCGCGTTTTGCGCGTTTACGAATGGTGGATAAGGACTTGCTTGCTTCGGTAGCAGAAACAACCTGGTCTTTTGTAAACACCGGTTTTTCCAGAACAAGTGGGGACATTTTGACCTCCAAAAAATAATCTGGATTATATTTCAAAGTATACTTCAAAATATAATCCAGACTTTTATTCAAAAGTTAAAAGCCTTATCGATTCTCGATGCTACCGATGTTTTTGAGCTCGATGGAGATGAGGCCGTTGGGCTCGTTGACGAACTCGATGTACTCGGAGTTTGAACCCATCTCGGCCGGGAAGCTGATCTCGATGCCCGTGTCGGTACGAATCTTGTGATTGCGTACGGCCGCGCGTTCGACCTGCTTGCGCTCCACGGGCACACGCTCAGGTACCTTCTCCTCGGTCAGTGCCGCGCGCACGCTCTCCTTGATGACCGGCTCGTCCTCAAAGACCTCATCGACGATATCCCACGGCGGCAGTTCTTCGTCATCCTCAACCTTCTCGGCAACGGCAGCCTTAACCTTGGCGAGCGCTACGGCCGTATTGGCGCCGTGCTCTTCGGCGACTTCCTCGACCACACGCGTCACCGTGTCGATGACCTCCTTACCCGAAACCCCCGTGTCGCACTGCAGCAGGCCGTCGGGAATGAGCATGCGGTCCTCGCCGGCAATCTTGCGCTTCTTATCCACATAGCCGATCTCCATGGTGCTTGCACGCACGATGGCATAGCTCGGCACCTTTTGCGAGGGGTTTGGCAAAATGGCGTAGTGGCGCGCGATGTCGTTACGAACCTCGCCCTCTTCGCGACCCACCTCGTGCATGAATGCCTGCTTGGAGCCCAGCAGCATCACGGCAAACCAGCGGGCATCTTCATCATCGTCAAAGTCCGCCACCAGCACGTCGGTGGACTCGGCTTTCTCGGCCTTGGTGAGTTCGGAAGAGATGAACTCCGCAATCTGCTGAGACAAGTCCACGAACTCACGCTCACCAAAGAAATAGCCCTTGAGCTCGCCGCCAAACGCAGAGTTCTCCGCAAACGTGGCGCGCTTATTGTCGGCCGAGGTACGTGCGCGGCGCAGATGCGTGGTCACAAAGCTGCGCACGGTACGGCTTTCGATATCCAGCTCGCGCTGGCTCATGACGTTGACGGCAGAGTCAAAGTCCAGGATATGCAGAATCGCGTGATTGATTTTCATATACGGCATTCCGTTCTAGATCGCTTTTGGCACGAACCAGTATAGCGGTCGAGTCCACCCCAGGCGCATAGAAGATTGGTGCAAACAAGCCTGTCCCCTTTGCATAAAAAAGCGCCCGGGTCACATGGGCCCGGACGCCTTCGTTGTAGCCTGTTGCTTATACGAGCCGAATTTAGCAGGAAAAGTCGACGCTGTCGATAATGTCCTTGAGGGCCTTTGCGGAGGCGGTGAGCTCATGCTGCTCGTCATCGTTCAGCGGCACGGGAACGCGGCAGATGACACCGTCGCGACCAACGACCGTCGGCATGGAGATGGCAAGATCGGACAGGCCGTACTCGCCCACCATGAGCGAGGAGACGGGCAGAACGGTCTGCTCGTCACGCATGACGGCAGTGCAGATGCGCTTTACTGCCATAGCGACACCGTAGTAGGTGGCGTGCTTCTTCTCGATGATGGTGTAGGCGGAGTTCTTGACGTCCTCGGCGATGCGCTTCTCGGCAGCCTCATGCTCCAGGTGACCGTGAAGCTCGCAGAAGGTGTTCAGCGGCACGCCGGCAACCTGAGCGCTGGACCAGGCGACAAACTCGGAGTCACCGTGCTCGCCCATGACATAGGCCTGGACATCGCGCGGGTCAACCTCGACATGAGCGCCGAGCATCTGCTGCAGACGGCCGGTGTCGAGCACGGTGCCGGAGCCGATGACATGGCCCTCGGGCAGGCCGGACATCTTGATGGCGGCGTAGGTCAGAACGTCGACCGGGTTGGAGACGATGAGCAGAATGCCGTCGAAGCCAGACTTCTTAATCTCGGGAATAATGGACTTAAAGATGCTGACGTTCTTGTTGACCAGGTCCAGGCGGGTCTCACCGGGCTTCTGAGCAGCGCCAGCGGTGACGACGATCATGGCGGCGTCGGCGACATCAGAATAATCGCCGGCGTAGATCTTCATCGGCTCGGCAAACGTCATGCCGTGCGCAATATCCAGGGCCTCGCCCTCGGCGCGGTTCTTGTCCACGTCGATGAGAACCATCTCGGAGAACAGACCACTCTGCATCAGCGCGAACGCCGAAGACGAACCGACGAAACCGCAGCCGACAATAGCGACCTTCTTCTCGTTAACCATTAGAAACTCCCATCTCTCTCCACAAACAAGCCGCCCGGGAACGACCCGAGCGGCTTGACGTAATCCCAATGCATCCAATCGGGATTTTGATTATGCTCCTATACGCAGCCAAAAATCGACCGTTTACCGAAATTGTTTGCAGGATTCGTAAAATAACTGCACGAAATCGGTTTCGAGCTATTGACGAGCCCAAATAGTCTTCTAATACAGGCCCGCCTCGCGGATGGCCTCGACAGCCAAAGCGATCTGATCGGGCGGCAGGACCAGCGCCATGCGCACGTGCCCCTCGCCCGAAGGGCCAAAGCTCGCGCCCGGCGTCACCACAACGCCGGCCTTCTCCATAAGCTCCTCGCAAAACGCCATGGAATCGGTGCGGCCACCGGGAAGCTTGGCCCACACAAACATAGAGCCATGCGCGTTGGGACGCTCCCAGCCCAGGTCCTCAAGACCGTCGCACAGGGCATCGCGGCGCTCCTGGTACTTCAGACGTTGCGCCTCGACCTCATCGCGCGGACCATTGAGGCAGGCGATGGCGGCCTTCTGAATCGGGAAGAACATGCCAAAGTCGATCTGGCTGCGCAGCTTGGCAAAGGCAGAGACCACATCCTCACGGCCGACCAAAAAGCCGATGCGCGCACCGGTGACGTTAAACGACTTGGAAAGCGAGAAGAATTCCACGCCCACCTCGAGCGCGCCGGGATACTGCAAGAAGCTGCCGCCGGGCTCGCCGTCAAACACGATGTCGGAGTACGCGTTGTCATGGACGATCAGCAGGTCGTGCTCGCGGGCGAAGGCGATAATCTCCTCGTAGACCTCGGGCGTGCCCACCGAGCCCACCGGGTTGGCGGGCAACGACACGATCATGTACTTGGCACGATCGGCCACCTCGGGATCGATGCCCGCCACATAGGGCAGGTAATTGTGCTCCGCCACCAGCGGATAGTACTCGAGCTTGGCGTCGGCGATCTTGGCGCCCGCCTCAAAGACCGGATAGCACGGATCGGGAACCAGAATGGTGTCACCCGGATCGAGCAGGGCCAGGCCCAAATGACCCACGCCCTCCTGCGTGCCGTTGCACGACTGCACCATGGACGGCGTAATGCCCGAAACGCCAAAGCGACGCTCATAGTAATCGCACACGGCCTGCTTAAGCTCGGGCAGGTCGCGCAGGGAATACTTCCACATCTCGGGATTTTGGGCGGCCTGCGTGAGCGCCTCGACCACGTGGTCGTACGGCTTAAAGTCGGGCGTGCCCACGCTCATGTTGTAAATGGTCTTGCCCTGAGCCTTCAGCGCAAGAAGTTTGTTGTTGAGCGAGGCGAAGACCTCCGCGCCAAAGCGGTCGAGACGCTGCGATGCCTGCATGGTGCCACCTTTCGATATAAAAAATACGGCGCTCCGACAAGAGCGCCGCGCGATACGGGCCATCAGATTGCAAAAGTGTAACGCTTGCAACCCCCGTATTGGTTCAATTTAGCCAACCTTAGTCAATTGGATTGAGCGCGTCGATCCGCGCAAGCCACAGACGCGAGCTGGCGTCACTCGGCATACGCCAATCGCCGCGCGGGCTGAGCGTCACCGAGCCCACCTTGGGACCATCGGGCAGACAGCTGCGCTTAAACTGCTGGGCAAAGAAGCGACGATAGAACGTACGCAACCACGTGTGGACGGTCTTGGCGTCATAGACACCCTCAAAGCTCTTGAGCGCCATACGGTAGATCTTGCCCGGCTCAAAGCCAAAACGCAGCAGGTAATAGAGGAAGTAATCGTGCAGCTCGTACGGGCCCACCAAATCCTCGGTCTTCTGCGCAATCTCACCGTCGCCCGTGGGCGGCAGAAGCTCGGGGGACACCGGCGTATCGAGGATATCGAGCAAGACCTCGGCAATACGCCCGCCAAAGACATCGGCGGCATAACGTACCAGATGGCGCACAAGCGTCTTGGGCACGCTCGCGTTGACGGCGTACATGCTCATGTGGTCGCCGTTATAGGTAGCCCAGCCGAGCGCCAGCTCTGACAGGTCGCCCGTGCCGATGACAAAACCGCCAGCCTGGTTGGCCAGATCCATCAGAATCTGCGTACGCTCGCGGGCCTGGCTGTTCTCGTAGGTCACGTCTTGGACGGCCGGATCATGTTCAATGTCCTTGAAGTGCTGCTCCACGGCCGTGTGGATCGAAACCTCGCGGAAGCTCACGCTCAGGTCGCGAGCGAGCGACTCGGCATTGGACTTGGTGCGACGCGTCGTGCCAAAGCCGGGCATGGACACGGCTGTGATACCCGTGCGCGGCAGTCCCAGTGCATCGAAGGCACGCACGGTCACAAGCAGTGCCAGCGTGGAATCCAGGCCGCCCGAAAGACCGATGACTGCAGCCTTGGTACCCGTATGGGCAAGGCGAGTCTTGAGGCCGGCAGTCTGCAGATTGAGGATCGTCTCGCAGCGCCCGGCCAGGTCACCATGGTCGGCCGGCACAAAGGGCGCGCGGGGGAAGACACGGTCGATGTCGAGCGCATCGCGCAGGACAGGTTCTTCGGCCAGCACGCCCTCAAACGAAAACTCAACGGCTGTGGCCTCCGGCGCATCGTCCGCGCGCGTCCACGTGGTCGAACGACGACGCTCGGCAACCAGACGGTCGAGGTCAACGTCGGCCACCGCCATATCGCAGGTGAGGAGCTTCGTGGCGGCGAGCTTCGAACCGTTTTCGTAGACGAGGTTCTCGCCCGCAAAGACCATATCGGTCGTGGACTCGCCCTCGCTCGCGTCCGCGTAGGCATAGGCACAGTACAGGCGCGCACTCTGATTGGAGATGAGGCTGCGGCGATAGTCTGCCTTACCGATAATCTCGTCCGAGGCCGACGGATTGAGGATCACCGTCGCACCGGCAAGCGCCATCTCGGTCGAAGGGGGCGCCGGCACCCACAGGTCCTCGCAGACCTCAATACCGAGTACCAAATCCTCGGCGCCCTCATCACAGCAGCGGTAGACAAGCCCCGAACCCAGCGGAACCGGACCCTGACCGGC
The DNA here is from genome assembly GCF_052116465.1 of Collinsella sp. Sow4_D11. Lineage (NCBI taxonomy): Bacteria > Bacillati > Actinomycetota > Coriobacteriia > Coriobacteriales > Coriobacteriaceae > Collinsella > Collinsella sp. Sow4_D11. The sequence goes on from NZ_JBQKLA010000002.1 coordinate 58,199, forward strand.
AAACTCAACCCACACGGAATCGGCGGGCGCCGGAGCAAACCAACGGCGCTCATAGAACTCGCCATAGTTGGGCAGATACTTCTTGGCCGTGAGGCCCAAAAGCTCGCCCGCGCAGCACACGGCGGCACAGTTGTAGATATTCTCGGCCACCGCAACGGGAAGACCGATGGTAAAGACAATCGGCAGCTCGCGGGTTTCATCGAGAATATGTGCCAGTGCGGTCTCGCAGGTATGCAGTAATGTGCGGTTATGGAACAGATCAGCCGCGGTATAGCCAGTCAGATTAAGCTCGGGCAGTACCAGAGCACGGACACCGCGCTCGACCGCCTCGCGAACAGCCGCCAGCGCAACCTCGGCATTGCCCTCGACATCGGCCACGCGAATTCGCGGCGAGGCCGCCGCCACACGCAAAAAGCCATCAGACTGAGAAAGGTGAAGATTCATAAGAATGCTCCCGTGCGTAGACGCCATTCACAACAATAAGCAAGCCCTATTGTAGTTCAACCGCCGGGTGTAACCGCATCCCACCAATTTGGTGAGCTATTGATGAGTTGATGGTATCTGTTAAATGTCACGTACGATTCACATCTGGTGGGTACCCTGATGGCTACACGAAACGAAGCAGATTTACACCGGGAGGGCCCCGTATGACAACCAAGTACACCGACGCGCCGCGCACGCGCGTCATGACACCGGCCGCGCTCAACAACGGCGTTCACGAAAACCATTCCATCGGACAGACCATGGCCATCGCGCCCAAAAAGGGCCTGTTCGACGACATTTCCATTCCCCAAATCATCGCCGGCGCCGCAGCTGCCGCCACGAGCGTCGCACTTGCTTCCAAGATCGGCATCGCCGGATCGGTGATCGGTGCCGCCGTGAGCTCGGTCATCACCGTTGTGTCCTCGCAGGTCTACCGCCACTTTATCTCTGCCAGCGCCGAAGCCCTCAAAGGTACGCACGCCGCCGTCGACTACCCTGCCGGCGCCTATGAGCCCGTTGACCTTAATGCCGAGGAGCACCTGGGCGGCGCCGCGACTACGCAGGAGATGCGCCAGGTTGCGGGGCGCGCGACCACGGCGCGCGTCGCCACCAACAGTCTGCGTGCCAAGGCGGCGGCAGAGCGCAGCCAGACGCAAAAGAAGGTCATCGTCTTCTCGATCGCCATCGCCATCGTCGCGGTCATCGCCTGCGCCGGCGCCATCCTTATCACCACCGCCGGTGAAGGTCTGGGCGAGCGCCCCGAGTCAATCCTTTCGTCGCGCACGACCGAGCACGACGCGGATAGCTCCGGTCAATCGCAAAGCCAGCAGGACGACTCGCAGGACACCTCCGCATCCACCGACTCGTCCTCGAACACCCCCGATCAATCGCAGGGCGCCGATTCCTCTGTGAACAACAGCGGCACGCAATCCGGCACGACTGACTCAAGCCAAACGACCGACGGCTCTCAACCGAGCACGGGCGACCAGGCAAACGGCAATACATCGGGCACAAGCTCCACCGACAACAGCAACACCAATAGCTCGAACAGTTCGAACAGTTCGAGCGGATCCGCGTCCGGCACGCCATCTGACAGCTCGAGCCAAGGCACGGCATCGGGCAACTAAGCACGTTTGCCTCTCATAGATAACCGACCTGCATAACGGGCGCGAACCGGCAACGGTCGCGCCCGTTTGCCTTGGGCGACGAGATGGCAAGCCCCATGCGATGGTAAGATGCTTTGGTGTGTATAGAGGAGATTTGCCATGAGCAAGACAATAGTTAAGCCCGCACTATCGCTGGGCAACCACATCTATCTGTATCGCCTGCTGCGCGACGCGATTGGGTGCGGCAAGCAAACGTTTATGACGCAGGTCGAGGAGGCGCTCGCCGCTGGTGACATGGCCGCTTATGACCTGGGCTTCGAGTCCACGCGCGAGCTGCTCGAGGAGCTCGACGACTGCATTAAGCTGACCGTCTTTAAGGGCGGCCGTCTGTATGCCACCGTCATCGCCAACGAAGCCTGGGATGCCGCCCTTGCCAAGGGCGAGGACAAGCCCAAGGCTGCCAAGGGAGCCAAGCAGTCCTACAAAAAGAAAAAGCGCGGCGAGAAGGACCTCAAGGCCGTGCGTCCCAAGCACGTTAAGCGTCCCGAGCCAGAAGCCATGGTTGAAGCCGTACCGGAACCCGAGCCCGAGACAGAGATCGAAGTCGCTATTGAGGTAACAGCAGGAGCCGAAACCGAAATCGCCGCCACGACCGATCCCGAAGTCATATCAGAGCAGGAAGCCACTGCGGAGCTCGACGAGGCTCCCAAGTCGACAACCGAAGAAGCCGCCAACCAACCCGAGACGTCTGCGTTCCAAAACAGCGATGTCTTTGGCGACGAGGCCGAGGACGATCAGTCCGACGAGCCCGCGGATCAAGACGCTACCGAGTCGACGCCAGAGCCCGAGACGCCGCAGCCCGCCATCTCGCTCACGGTCGTCTATGACCCCGAGAACGCAAACGCCGGCATCACCACCATGGCCTCCACGCCAGCCGAGGCAAAGCCATCTGTCGAGGCAGAGGATGCCCCGCGAGCCGATACCAAAACCGAGACCGCAGACACGTCCGTCTCCGTGGAACCGACGGATTTCGCAGTTAAGCCGGAAACAGCGCCTGAGCCTGCCATCGAGTCCGCATCCGCATCTGCCTGTGACCAGATTCCCGCACCTGCACCGGCTCCGCTCCCCGTTGCAGTACCTGTCACCACACCCGCAGCACCGACCATCCCCGAGGACTTCCCCGTCGATTTCACAACCGAGGTCTTCTGTCCCGGCCCATTGCTACACCAGCTGTCGACCTATCTCCCCTACGGCGCCGACACGCTCGGCATCGTCGGCGAGTACTACTGGATCGCCCGCGAGCGCGGCACCATCGAGGCCGCGCGAAACCGCGCAAGCTTCCCCCTGCGCTACACGCAGGCCGGCGAGCGCCACGAAGTCACCGTGCGCATCCGCCGCAACACCACCGGCGGTCTCGGAGCCACCTGGACCATCGATAAAGTCGAGCCTTCTACCAAGTAAAAAAGGGACGATAACCCTCAAGGTTATCGTCCCTTTCCCGTTAGGTCACCTGAGCTCGACTAATCGCGCGTCAGCTTGCGGTGAATACGATGCGGCTGGGCTGCGTCCTCGCCCAGGCGCTCGATGCGGTTGGCCTGATAGGCCTCGAAGTTGCCCTCAAACCAATACCAGTTGCCCGGATTCTCGTCGGTGCCCTCCCACGCCAGAATGTGCGTGGCGACGCGGTCCAGGAACATACGGTCGTGGCTAATGACCACCGAGCAGCCCGGGAACTCGAGCAGCGCCGCTTCGAGCGAGGACAGCGTCTCGACGTCGAGGTCGTTCGTGGGCTCGTCGAGGAGCAGCAGGTTGCCGCCCTGCTTGAGCGTAAGCGCCAGGTTCAGACGGTTGCGCTCGCCACCGGAAAGTACGCCAGCGCGCTTCTGCTGGTCCTGGCCCTTAAAGCCAAAGCTCGCCACGTACGCGCGGCTGGGGACCTCGGTCTCGCCGACCATCATGTGGTCCAGGCCATCCGAGACGACCTCCCACAGGTTCTTGTCGGGGTCGATGCCGGAGCGGTTCTGATCGACATAGGAGATCTTGACGGTCTCGCCCACCTCGAGCTCGCCCGAAGTCAGCGGCTCCAGACCCACAATCGTCTTGAACAGCGTGGTCTTGCCCACACCGTTGGGGCCGATGACGCCCACGATGCCGTTGCGCGGCAGGGTGAACGATAGGTCGTCGATGAGCACGCGACCGTCGAACTCCTTGTGCAGGTGATGGGCCTCGAGCACCTTGTTGCCCAAACGCGGGCCCACAGGGATGCGGATGTCGGTCCAGTCGAGTTTCTGGCTTGCGCGGGCCTCGGCCTCCATCTCCTCATAGCGAGCCAGACGGGCCTTGTTCTTGGCCTGGCGGGCCTTGGGCGAGCTGCGCACCCACTCGAGCTCGGCCTCCATGCGCTTGGCGAGTTTGGCGTCGCGGTTACCCTGAGCCTCGATACGGGCGGCTTTGGTCTCCAGATACGTGGAGTAGTTGCCTTTGTAGGGATAGAGGTGACCACGGTCGACCTCGCAGATCCACTCGGCAACGTTATCCAGGAAGTAGCGATCGTGTGTGACGGCAAGCACCGCGCCCTGGTAGTTGTGCAGGAAGTGCTCGAGCCACAGGATCGACTCGGCGTCCAGGTGGTTGGTGGGCTCATCGAGCAGCAGCAGGTCGGGAGCTTCGAGCAGCAGCTTGCACAGGGCCACGCGACGGCGCTCGCCGCCGGAAAGCACATTGACCGGCATGTCGGAATCGGGCAGCTGCAGGGCATCCATAGCCTGGCCGAGCTTGGAATCGATATCCCAGCCGTCGGCGGCATCGATCTCGTCCTGGAGCTTGCCCATCTCGGCCATGAGGGCATCCATGTCACAGTCCGGGTCGCACATCTCCTCGCCGATCTTATTGAAGCGATCGACCTTGGCAATCATGTCGCCAAATGCCATGCGCACGTTCTCGATGACGGTCTTGTCGTCGTCGAGCGGCGGCTCCTGCTGCAGGATACCCACGGTGTAGCCGGGGGTAAGTCTGGCATCGCCGTTGGAGACTTCCTCGATGCCGGCCATAATCTTGAGCAGGGTCGACTTGCCCATACCGTTAGGGCCCACGACGCCGATCTTGGCACCGGGATAGAAGCTCAGGGTCACATCGTCAAGGATCACCTTGTCGCCATGGGCCTTGCGAGCCTGATACATCTGGTAGATAAACTCCGCCATTTGCCTGTTTTATCCTTTCTACCTGCTGTTTCCCTATTCTTGTTTCGCTTTAGTGGAAACGAGATGAGAAAACCAGCTCTAAAACGTAACGAAAAAGGGGCACGGTTGCCCATACCCCCTAATACTACCTGGGAAAAGTCCCCCGGAACATACTATGAACTGCGTACGCTAGTTTTCCGCAACCTTAACGAGCGGCTCGCTGCGATTTGCGCCACAGCAGATACGAGTAGACGTAGACGACTCCGACAGAACCAAACGCCAGAACCGCAATCACCGCGGCGACAACTTCACTCGAAAGCACGCTACCCGCAACGCCCATCACAATCAGACCAACACCCAGCACCATAAAGCAGGTACCGCCAAAACGCTGCGTACGGCGCCAGTTCTCGGGATCGGCAAGCGCCCAGGGCGTCTTGATACCGAGCGTATAGTTCTGCTTCACACGCGGCAAGTAGTTGCCTACGCCAATGAACAGCAAACCGACAGCACCAGAAATCAGCGCGTTGACCGAACCGACCGCCGGCACCACGCCCCAGACCGTAAGCTCTCCCAGCCAGCTTATGGCGCACATGAACAAGGTGAAGGCGATTACGAAGCCCTGATAGAACTTGCCCGAGGTTCGATATGCCTCACCTTTGGGATCGATGCGCGGCACCACGCAGAACATTGCGAGAAGCACCAGGGGCAGCACGCCGAGCGCGGAGGCCTTCCAGCTGGGACCCCAACCGTCAACGCCGTTCGCGCCCCAGTGCGTGGGAATCTGCGCAGGCAAGCTCGGCATCACCATAAGGTGCGCTACGATATTGGCGACGCATAGAGCGACCAGCGCGATCCACACGCGTGGCGATACCCCCGTGGCGTGAATGCCCTTGTATTCGTTATTCATCCTTATCACCTTCAGTGTTTGTAAAGCCCATAAACCAACCGATCAAGTCCTGCATGACGGTGGTGTTTAAGCTGTAAACGATGTTTTGGCCATGACGTTCATCGGTCACCAACCCGGCGTTTTTGAGCGTCGCCAAATGATGGCTCAACGACGGCTTGCTGATATCGAAATGCTCGGCAAGCTCCCCGGCCGTACAATTGCCCTTGCGCAACAGTTCCAAAATGTGACGCCGTGTAGGATCGGCCAGCGCTTTAAAACCCTCTCCCGGCATAGGACCTCCTCTCAGTATTTCGTTCGACGCGCACACTATACTCGATATTTAAATGTTTGTCTAATTATCTAATCTTATACTCAAAAAAATAGCCGCCCCCGCGTAATGCGAAGACGGCCACTTCTCACGCCATAAACGTGTTTCGGAGTTGGCTAACCCGCGGCAACGGGCGCCATCTGCTTCAATCTTATGCGAATCCCGATCCCATTTCAACAAACCCCAAGGGTTCAAATGGAATCGTGATAATACCTATAATGGCGATAGCTAAAACACGATTCGCTTCCCCATCGGAGGATATTTATGACCGAAACCGTTGCCGCAGCCGCAATCGAGACACGCGACACCAAGCTCGAGATCATCATGGGCCGCGAGGCACTCGATAAGCTCGCCGATGCTACGGTGCTGGTGCTCGGCTGCGGAGGTGTGGGCTCCAATTGCTGCGAGGCACTCGCCCGCGGCGGCATCGGTCATTTCGTCATTCTGGACAAGGACATCATCGCGCCCAGTAATATCAATCGCCAGGCCATCGCCTTCCACAGCACCGTCGGCAAGCGCAAGGTAGACGTGATGGAAGCCATGATTCGCGATATCAATCCCGCCGCCACCGTTATCAAGCGCACCGAATACCTGTTGAGCGACAACATCGACGAGTTCTTTGCGAGCGTTTTTGAGCAGACGGACGGCAAGCTCGACTACGTCGTCGACGCCATCGACACCATCTCGGCCAAGCTCACCATTGCCAAATATGCTCAGGACCACGACATTCGTTTGGTTAGCTCCATGGGCGGGGCCAACAAGCTCCATCCCGAGTGCCTCCGCTTTGCCGACATCTTCGATACGGTACGTGACCCCATGAGCCGCATTATGCGCAAAGAATGTAAGAAGCGCGGAATCAAGAGCCTACATGTATTGTTTAGCTGCGAGGAATCGGTTAAGACACAGCCCCGCGACCCTTCCAACATCCACGAGCGTACCGAGCTCGGAACCGCCAGCTTTATGCCGCCCATCATGGGTCAGATGATTGCCGGCGAGGTTATCCGCCAGATCAGTGGCCGCGGCACCGAGCGCGTGCGCGCCGATGGCCAGCGCCTGGACTAGCGGAGTGCGCCGAGATGGAGCCCCGGTTATTTGATGCACACTGCCATCTTGATTTGATGGCTTACCCGAATGCTGTTGCCGACGAAACTGCGGCTATAGGACTGGGGGTCTTTGATTGCGGGGTCGACCCGCGTGACTTCGCGGCAGCAAAAAAGCGGGCCAGCCGTTACCCAAACATTATCTCGGGCGTCGGGCTCCATCCCTGGTGGCTCGCCGACGGCCGCTGCGGTCCTGCCGAAATCAATCTGCTTTGCAAAGTTGCTGCCCAAGAGCGCTATATCGGCGAAGTCGGACTCGACTTTTCCGCGCGCTTTGCCGGAAGCGAACCGCTGCAAATACAGGCACTTGACCGGCTCTGCGATGCGCTCGTGCAGTGTCCTCTTGCCGGGCGCGTAATATCGATTCACGCCGTTCGTTCGGCAGGAGCCGTACTGGACGTCCTCGAATCGCATGGACTACTCATCCCAAACCCCGACTCCCCCGCTATCATCTTCCACTGGTTTAGCGGCACTTCGGACGAACTCGCCCGCGCGCGTAATGCGAGCTGCTATTTTTCCGTGAACGATCGTATGCTCGCCACCAAGCGCGGTCGCGAATACGCACGACAGATTTCGCTCAATCGTCTACTGCTTGAAACCGACGCCCCAGCCGAAGCAAACACAGAAACAAGCGCGCAGTCGCTCATCAAATCGCTCACAAGGACCTCGATGCGCATCGCCTCGCTCAAAAATTGTGACGCAAAGCGCATCGAATCGGCAGTTTTAGCAAATGCGCACTCTATTTTTGGCCTTCGCTAACCCTGTATGCAAAAAGACGACAACGATACCATTATGACGGTAGACGTGCCGTCCAAGTCCTACGCAAGCTCCAGCAGCTCCGGCAGTTGGTCGATAATCTTGTCCGCGGCATCTTGGCTAAAGCCGAAGCGTTCCTCGCGCTTGGCAATGACCGTCAGGCCGGCTCGCTTGCCGGCAGTGATACCAGGCACCGAATCCTCAACGCAGCAGCAGCGATTCGCGGGAAGTCCCAGCAGGTCCAGCGCATGCAGGTAGATGTCGGGCTCGGGCTTGCTCTCCTTAAACTGCTCGCCGCTCACCACATACTCAAAGGCATCCGACAGCCCGCACGCATTGAGCACTTCCTCGATGCTATCCATGGGAGACGAGCTGGCAAGCGCCACGCGAACGCCGCGGCGCGGCAGCTCTCGAATCGTATCCACGGCGCCTGGGTTAATCAAAGCCTGATAGTCGCGCGGACGCTTATGCGCCCACTCGTCCCAACGGGCCAACGCTTCCTCGCCAGTGAAATGCCCCTTACCGGCGCGCTCAAACCAATCGACCAGCATATGCAGGAAGAACTGATGTGAGGTACCGATCTGCCCGTTCAACTCCTCTTGAGTCAGGTTAAGCCCAAGCTCCTTGGCAAACGCAGCAGTCTCGCCCAGGTAGTAATACTCGGTATCGACAATGACGCCGTCCATGTCAAAGATAACGGCGTCGAACGGAAATGCGGACACGGCACCCTCCCTAACAAAAGGGCGCCTGTAAGCAGGCGCCCGAACCATGCATTAATCGGCGATTCTAACCCAGCAGCTTATCCAGCGCCACCGCAATGCCGTCTTCGTTGTTATTGGCAGTCACCATCTGGGCCACGGCCTTAACCTCGTCAACCGCGTTGCCCATGGCAACACCGGTGCCGGCCCACTCAATCATGGACTTGTCGTTCTGGCCGTCGCCAAACGAGACGACCTCGCTGGCATCGATGCCGAGCTTGGGCAGGGCACCCTCGAGCGCGCGGGCCTTGTCGATACCGGGAGCCGTAAACTCAAAATACCAGTCGGCCGTAAACATACCCGAAAGCGTCTGGGTAAAGGGCGCGTACATCTCCTCGTAATGCGCTTGCAGATAGGCCGGGTCGCCCGCAGTGAGCAGCTTGTCCACGGGATAAGTGTCCACGACCTCATGCAGGCTCTCCACCTCGCGAATCTTAAGATCGCACGCGTCGCGTTCATACTTGACGATATTCTTCTGCGAGCCATCCGGCAGCGTAATCATGCAGCGGTACGAATCCTCGACATGCAGATCGCGACCGAGCGAAATCATAGGGATCACGTCGAAATTGCGCAGATGATCAATGAGGCGATGCAATTCGTCGGCAGGCATAGCCTGATCGAACAGCACCTCGTCGGTCTGGGCATCGACGACGTGAGCGCCATTAAAGGCCACCAGCAGACCGTCATGGTTATGAAGGTCGAGCTCCTGCGCCAAGGCGTGCAGCCCCCATGCGGGACGGCCCGAAGCCAAAATGAGCTTAATGCCCGACTCCTGCGCCGCGAGCAGCTTCTCGCGCGTACGCGGGCTGATGACCTTTTGATCGTTGGTGAGCGTACCGTCGATATCCATTGCGATGGCTTTGATTGCCATATAAGCCTCCCTGTCATTGAACAACCTTGTCTGAGTCATCATACAGAACACCTACTGCGGCTCTGTCTGCAACGGGGTAAAAAGTCATATTGTCCCGAACATAAACAGCGTGTGGTCGTGAAGCTTTATCGCTCAGGTCAAATACGTCTGCTAGCGACGCTCATCCGTCGGTGCGCCCTCGACGATCGCGATGCCCGCCGATGCACCTAACGCGCTGGCGCCGGCCTCGATGAATGCACAAGCCTCTTCGTAATTATGGATACCGCCCGCCGCCTTGATTGCCACGGCATCGCCGAGCACCTCGTGCATCAGCCGCACGTCCTCGAGCTTAGCACCGCCAAAGCTTCTGCCGGTCGATGTCTTAAGGAATCCCGGCTTGGCCTCCAGCGCGATCTCGCATACACGGCGCTTGGCGGCGTCGTCGCCGTCCAGCTTGCACATCTCAACGATTACCTTGTCAGTGATGCCATGCGCGCGACAAAAATCAGCAACGGCAGTCATCTCGCGCTCGATGGCATCAAAATCGCGGTTCTCGATCGACCCCTGATTCAAAACGTAGTCAATCTCGGTAAAGCCACACGCAGCGTATTCCTCAAACCTCGCAAGCTTCTCCTCAAGCGTCATAGTGCCCTGGGGAAAGTCGATAGCGCCGGCAAGGATGATGTCAGAGCCCTCGAGCATGGCGCGGCCCGTCTCGTACTCCTGCAGGTTCGCAAATACGCAGCGAAAGTTGTACTTTAGCGCCTTCTCGACATACTGCTCAAACGTGTCCTCGGGGGCATCGATATAGTCGATGTATTTATTGATGGGTTTGGCAAGCGTCATGCTGGGCCTCCTTGTTCAGGGTTGACAACCGATTCGTGGTTTCACGCGAAAAACCACGTTCAATCTACGCCCGACATGCAAGGACAGTGTCCGCATTCCGGCAAGTGGTATGAAATTAGCTGTAGACGTATATTTACGGACAGCGAATGGCACCGCACGCGGATGCCGACTGCAAGACATTCCCCTCAATACGCCCTCATGCCCACTCAAATAGCAAAGGGGCCCGCATCCCAACAGATACGGGCCCCTTCGGCCATGACCTATCTCAGCAACAAAGACTACTTGCGGTGAGCGCGGTAGAACTCGATGAGTGCCTGGGTCGAAGCGTCCTGCTCGGCCTTGGCGGCGTCGTCGTGGAAGGCCGGGGTAATCTGCTTGGCAAGCTGCTTGCCCAGCTCGACGCCCCACTGGTCGTAGGAGTCGATACCCCAGACCGTGCCCTCGACAAACGTGATGTGCTCGTACAGGGCGATGAGCTCGCCGAGTGCGAACGGGGTCAACGTATCGCCGAAGATCGAGGTCGTCGGACGGTTGCCCTCAAAGCAGCGGGCCGGGACGATCTGCTCGGGCGTGCCCTCGGCGCGCACCTCATCGGCCGTCTTACCAAAGGCGAGTGCCTTGGTCTGGGCCAGGAAGTTGCCCAGGAACAGCTCATGCACGTCCTGACCGCTATCGGTCGCGGGGTTGGCGGTATTGGCGAAGGCGATAAAGTCGGCCGGGACCACCACGGTGCCCTGGTGCAGCAGCTGGTAGAAGGCGTGCTGACCGTTGGTGCCGGGCTCGCCCCAGAAAATCTCACCGGTATCGGAGGTCACAGCGCTGCCGTCCCAGCGGACGTGCTTGCCGTTGGACTCCATGGTGAGCTGCTGCAGGTAGGCCGGGAAGCGGTGCAGATACTGGCAGTACGGAAGCACGGCGTGGCTCTTAGAGCCGAAGAAGTTGACGTACCAGACGTTGAGCAGGCCCATTAGCGCGACAGCGTTGTTCTCGAGCGGGGTATTGCAGAAGTACTCGTCGATGGCGTGGAAACCCTCGAGGAACTGCTGGAAGCGCTCGGGACCGAGCACGACGATCAGCGACAGGCCCACGGCGGAGTCGACGGAGTAGCGGCCGCCGACCCAGTTCCAGAAGCCGAAGGCGTTGGCGGGGTCGATACCGAAGGCCTCGACCTTGTCGAGTGCGGTGGAAACGGCGACGAAGTGCTTTGCCACGGCCTCGGCGTTCTGCTCCTCGGAGCCGTCGATGGCACCCTGAGCCTTGAGCTGCTCGAGCATCCAGGTCTTGACCTCGCGAGCGTTGGTGAGGGTCTCGAGCGTGGTGAAGGTCTTGGAGACGATAATCACGAGCGTGGTCTCGGGATCCAGGCCCTTGAGCTTCTCGGCCTGATCGTTGGGGTCGATGTTGGAGATATAGCGGCAGTCGATACCGGCGTCGGCATAGGGGCGCAGAGCCTCGTAAGCCATGACCGGGCCCAGGTCGGAGCCGCCGATGCCGATGGACACCAGATGCTCGATCTTCTTGCCGGTAACGCCCTTCCACTCACCGGAGCGCACGCGCTCGGCAAAGGCGTACATGCGGTCGAGGACCTCGTGCACGTCGGCGACGACGTCCTGGCCGTCAACGATGAGCTGGCCCTTCTCGCTTGCCGGACGGCGAAGCGCGGTGTGCAGGACGGCGCGGTCCTCGGTGGTGTTGATGTGCTCGCCGGAGAACATGGCGTCGCGGCGCTCCTCGAGCTTCACCTCGCGGGCAAGATCGCACAGCAGCTTGACGGTCTCATCGGTCACCAGGTTCTTGGACAGGTCGAAGTGCAGGTCACCGGCGTCAAAGCTCAGCTTGTTCACGCGCTCTGCATCGGCAGCGAACCAGGCCTTGAGGTCGATACCTTCGGCCTCGAGCTTCTCCTGATGAGCCTCGAGCGCCTTCCAAGCGGCGGTCGACGTAGCGTCGATAGGTGCGGCAACAGTTGCCATAAAGTCCTCCTCAACATACGGGCGCAAACCTCCATGCGCCCGGATAATCAGATGCCCCTATTCTAGCGCAGGTCAAGACCGTAATCAGCCAGCGTTGCCAATCCGCCCCCAAACGGCGACCGACCAAAAAGGGACAGGTTTATTTTGGCAGGTCAAACGCTTTACCTACCAAAATAAACCTGTCCCTTCCTGGCAGGTATTAGGCGAGCATCATGCTGAAGATACGGGCGACGGCATGCTCATCGAGCGGGAGATAGCCTCCCACGGTACCGGCGCGACCGCCGGCAAAGCACGTCTCGTGAGCCAGCAAGGGGATATCCTCGAGCTTGCCGCCCACCTCCTCGAGCGTCGTCGGCATACCGAGCAAGGCAAAGAATGAACGCTGGGCTTCGACACCGGCACGGGCAGCAGCCATATCGTCCGCCTCGTCAACACCCCAAACGCGACGTGCCAGTTGAGCCAAGCGCGGCACCGCGGCCACCTCGACATCCAGGTAATACGTGAGCACCGCTGGGATCACCACGGCAAGCCCCGCGCCGTGCGCCACGCCATAGCGCGACGACAGGGCGTACTCGATATCGTGGCTCGCCCAGTCATGCCGACGGTCAACGCCGGCAATACCGCAGTGCGCCATCGTGGCGGCCCACATAAGGTTGGCACGCGCATCGTAGTCCCTCGGGTCATCCACAACAGGCCCCGCTTCGTCGATGATCGCGAGCATCAGACCCTCGATCATGCGGTCGGACACGCCAACATCACTGCTCCTGCTCACATAGCGCTCCAACAGATGCGAGTACATATCGGTAATACCGCACGCCGTCTGATACGCCGGCAGAGTCTCAGTCAACTCGGGATTCAGGATGCTAAACGTCGGCAGCAGCACCGACGAGGACGTCTCGCGCTTGAGCATCGAGCCATCCTGCGTGATCACCGAATCGGGCGAGGCCTCGGAGCCAGAGGCTGCAATCGTGAGCACGCAGCCCACCGGCAATGCCCGATCGGGCGTGCGGTCGCCGCCGTAGAAGTCCCACACGTCACCCGAATAGCGCGCGCCGGCAGCAATGGCCTTCGCGGTATCGATAACGCTGCCGCCGCCAAGCGCGAGAATAAAGTCCACGCGCTCATCACGTACAAGCGATATACCCTCGTAGACCGTACTCAGCAACGGGTTGGGCTTGACGCCCTTGAGCTCCACATGATCGAGCAGCGCTCGGTCGAGCGAATCAAGCACACGCGACAACAGGCCAGATCGCTCCACCGAGCCGCCTCCGAACAGCACGAGCGCCTTGGTGCCGCCGTAGTGCGCCACGAGCCGTCCTGCCTCCCGCTCGCAACCGCGCCCAAACACAAAGTGCGTGGGCAGGCGATACGAAAAATCTTCCATCACAACCACGCCTTAAAGCGGTCGTAGCGAAAGGCCGAGACGTCGAGCGTCGTGGGCTCATCGCACACTAGCTCGGAAAGCAGCAGACCCACGATGGGCGAGATGCCAAATCCGTGTCCGGTAAAGGCGCAGGCGATGGTCAGGCCCGGAACCTCATCGATCTTCGAGATCACCGGCACGCCATCGGCGCTCTCGTCCTCCCAGCCGGCCCACGTACGCACAATCTTGGCTTCGGCCAGGCGCGGAATGTAGCCCATGATGGCGCGGCACTCAGCCGACGCCGTAATGCTCGAGGTGGGACGGCCGCCAAACGCGCCGTTCGACTCCTCAAGACCTGAGCTGCCACCAAAGACAAACGACCCGTGCGCCGTCTGGTGGCCATAAAAGTCACCCGTGGCAACGCCGAGCATCTGCGGGAACATCGTAGGCTCAGCCTCGGTAACCAAGCACTCGATGAGCGATCCCGTCATGGGGATATCGATGCCCACGCTCTCGGCGATACCGCGGCTGCCTAGACCCGCTGCCAGCAGCACGTCGTTAGCCGTAAAGGTGCCGATGTTGCACTCGACGCTGGAGATGCGACCACGCACCTTGCGCAGGCGCTTGACCTCGACACCCGTCACAAAACGCACGCCGAGCGCCTTTGCCGCGCGATAATACGCGAGCGTGGTGCGCATGGGATTAGCATGTCCGTCCGTAGGGCACCACGAGGCGCCAATCACCTGATCGGACAGGTACGGGTTGATCTCACGTACTTCGTCCGGACCGATCATCTTCATGTCGAGCCCCAGGCCCTGCGACATACTCGCCAGTTTACGGAGCGTCTGCAGGTGTTCCTCGGTCTTGCCCAGGCGCAGATTACCGCGCTTGACGTACTCGACATCGGCGCCCAACTCGTCGGACAGCGTGGGCCAGATGTTCTCGACGGCATACATGGCCAGCGGCAGCTCGCGCGCATCTCGGCCGCTCTGGCGAACGCCACCGCCGTTGCGCGAGCTTGCGCCTTCGCCCACATTGGGCTCACGGTCAAGCACCGTGACGCTACGGCCCTTCTTGGCCAGGTTGTACGCCGCCGCGCATCCAATCACGCCGGCACCGATAATGACGACGTCGCAGGCGGCATCGGTGATATCTGCATAAGTTCGCGCCATGGCTACGCCCTCCCCTCTTCGCCGTTGCCGAGCACGCTCATCTCGATCGGGCGCATGGGCGCTCGCGAGGTTTCGGGCTCCAGCAGCGCCACGGCCGGCGTGCCGGCAAGCTCCGTGGCCATAATGCGACGCACGAGCTTGGTGCAGCTCTGCCCCTGGCACAGCCCCATGCCCTGACGCAGGTAGCGACGAATCTCGGTCATGGTGTACATGCCGTCATGAATGGCACGACGGATATCGCCCTTCGTCACCTCTTCGCAACGGCAGACGAGCACGCCGTCATCGGGCGCAGGCACATACGGGCCCAGGTCAATCGCCGCACGGTCGAGCGGCTCGCCCGGCTCCTTGTAAAAGTTCACGGCCTCACTCATGGCAGGCCACCTCCTCGGTATCCTCGACGGGCTTGAACATGCGCGCTGTCATGGCAAACTCCTTGGGCACGCTCATGGTCACGAGCGCCGTCTTGTCGAACGCCTTGACGCTGCGCACGCGCACCACTTGGGCATCGCACACCGGCTCGCCCGAGCGGCTCAAAGCGCGGCCGCAATCGCCCACCTGAGGCAACGGATAGAACTCGTAGGGCAAGGTGACCGTCGCGGTACCGTCGCCGCAATCCTCGTTGACCAAAAAGATCGACTGACCAGGGCAGCTCGCCACGCACATGCCGCAGTCAATGCAATGGGAATCCTCGATCACGATTGGCAGCGACGTAATGTGCTCGCCAATGGAGATACAGCCCTTTTTGCAGGCATCTTGGCATGGGTTGCAGGGAATGTTCTGCGTGCACTCGATCACGGGGTGGACGCCCGCGTCGTGGGTCACACCGGGGTAGTTATCGAGCTCGTCGTCGGAAAGGTAGCCATGGCGCAGCAGATGCTGCGAGACCGGGCACCCTTCCTCGGTAACCTCGATCTTTTTGCCGCGGTTCTTGGGCGCAAACATGCCCTGACGCAAGGTGTCGAGCGAGGCCTCGAGCTTATCCTCGGACTCGTCCGCATCCGCCGCATCGGTGTAACCCAGGTATTCGGCAATCGCCACACCCGAGATACGGCCCTCGATCATGGCGGAGCTTGCCTCCTCGATGCCCGCGACATCACCCGACACGTACACGCCGGGCACGCTCGTCGCGCCCCTCTCGTCACACACCGGCACATAGCCGCCGCGCTTGGGATCATCGACCATGTCACAGCCCGCCATCGAGAGCAGCTGGCTCATGGGAGAAAGACCGACGGCAACGCAGATTGTGTCCACATCAAAATGTTTCTCGGTTCCGGGCACAACTTGCCAATGCGCATCGACCTCGCCAATCGTGACGCCGGTCACGCGATCTTCGCCCTCGGCGGCCACCACGGTGTGCGACAGATAAAACGGTACGCCGCAGCGGGCGACCTTGGCCGCATGCACGCCGTATCCGCCCACGCGCGGTGCCGCATCAACCAGCGCGACCACGTCGCAGCCCGCCTGCAGCAGCTGGAACGAGACGACCAGGCCAACGTTGCCCGAGCCGACCATAAGCACACGGTCGCCCGGCTTCACGCCATGCAGGTTCATCATAGTCTGCGCGGCGCCGGCACCAATCACGCCGGGCAGCGTCCAGCCGGGAAAGTTGAGCGTGTTTTCGGCCGCACCCGTTGCGACCAGGACAGCGTCGCCCTTCACATGGCGCACGACATCCCCAACACGCACCACGACCTCGCGGCCCTCGTACAGGCCGATCACCATTGCATCGAGCACCACGGTGACGCCCGCCGTATCCGCCTCGGCAAGCAGCTCATCGCCAATGCGAAAACCGCGAACCTTGGCGCGATGCTCCTTGGAACCAAAGAACTTGTGAATCTGCTTGAACAGCTGACCGCCAGGGCGAGCGTTCTCGTCAAACACGACGACGTCGAGCCCGCGCTTGGCAGCCTCGATGGCAGCGGAAAGACCGCTGGGGCCGGCGCCGACCACAACCAGATCATGGCGTTCCATACTACTCATCCTCCCTTACGGCAGCAGGGCTTGCGGCCGCCCCGGCAACCAAGGCCTCGGCGCGCGGGTCATCCAAATCGAGCGGGGCCACGCCATCTTGCGTACGCACGTCCATACCGGCGGCAAGCGGCGTCATGCATGTGCGCACGTTGGGCTTACCGTCCACGACCATGACGCAGTCGGTACAACGTCCGATCGCGCAAAAGATGCCTCGCGGCTCGTGACGCTTGGCGGTAAAGCGATGGACCTCGACGCCTGCGGCCTTGAGCGCCATGGCAATCGGTTCGCCCTCGTATCCCTCCATCTCAACGCCGTCGTAGGTGAAAACGACTCGACTCCCCTTGCTGGGAGCGCCCAAAATGGGATGTTCGACAATCCTGGACATGGCACCACCAAACCCCTCTCGTTCATCGGCTACCAACAGCGCCTATCCTACGATTTGCCCTGTTAACGAGCAGTTTCCGGTCGATTACCATTCAAACCGAAACAATGGCAATGAGGTGGTAACAGAATGTAGCCATCGATCGCCCGGCCGTCCGCGGAATAAAAGGAAACCGAGACACCCACCAAAAAGGTAATTCCGTATCATTAAATCGATTCACGACCGATATCCTAAGGACGGAAATCATGGCGGAAACCGTAATTAAAATCGTAAGCAACCCGTATGAGGAGCGTGTCCGGTACTACCGACTCGATGACGGCTGGCACGAGATCACGTTGGCGACAAACCCCGGAAGCGCCCTACATAGCGAAAAGCTGGTGCATGGATTCTTTCCCTTCAAGGCAGAGGAAATCGCTAAGATCATCATCGGTGAATTTGGATCGGGCGACAAAATCAAACTGGTCTTCGAAGGCTCGGACGATGAATGGGAGGAACTCAAGGCGATTTGCGACGAGAGCGACTCCGCCAGCTCGATCTACGCGGTCCGCAGTGAGCGCCACCTTGCAAACGCGCGCGATGTTCTCCCCGAGATCATCGAGGTGTTCAAGGAGATCAAGCCGCTGGTGGACGATTCCGTTTCACAACGAAAGATAGTCGCGGAGAAGATCGACCGATTCACAGACGTCTCGAGCGACATCATTCCGCTGTGTGTGCTGGGCAACTATAGCGCGGGAAAGTCGACGTTCATCAACGCGCTCGTCGGCATGGAGATTCTCCCCAACGGCGACGAGCCTGTGACGGCGCGCGTGTTTCAAATCAAACGGTCTAAAGATCGCGACCGTGCCATGGTCCAGTTCTCCTGCGGGAACAGGCGCTTCTTACTGCGCTTCGACCCCACGGGCCTCATGGAGAACAAGGACCTAGCAGGCGAAGCACTTTATGACCTAATCACCGCAAGCGCCACCAAGGCCGAGACGGGAATGGCATCGCAAATCAACGCGGCGCTCAAGGTGCTCAACTCGTATCGTCAGGGCGATAGCGGAGAGCAGGTGTCCGACCTCATCAAGCTCGAGGTCCCATTCAGCGATGCCGACCCGTGGCCCCATGACAGGGAATTTGTCATCTTCGACACCCCGGGCTCCAATTCGGCTTCCAACGAGGACCACGCTCGCGTGCTCCGCGAGGCTATGGAGGGCCTCTCGAACGGCCTTCCAATCTTTGTCGCAGAGTACAGCACGCTCGACTCGACCGACAACGAGAAACTCTATAGGGAAATCGAGCAGATTCCGGCGATCGACGAACGTTTTGCCATGATTGTCGTGAACAAGGCCGACTCCGCCGATCTACCCAAAGGCGGCTTCGAAGACTCGGATGTCGCACAGATCATGCACTGGTCAATCCCGTCGAACCTATATGGGCAGGGCATCTACTTTGTCTCGTCGATTCTCGGACTCGGCTCGAAAAACAACGGCGAGTTCATGAGCGACAACTACGCCGAAAAATTCGAGGACCAGCAGCGCAAATACGTCGACCCCGCAAGCCGCTTCTACAAAACGCTCTATCGTTACGACATTCTCCCCGGCCAGATTTCGCGTAGGACAAACAAGGAGTCCGAGGCGTGCAAAGACCTCTTGCTCTCAAACAGCGGTCTGTTCTGTATCGAAAACGAAATACGGCTCTTTGCCGAACGTTACTCCGCCTACAACAAATGTACCCAGTCGGAGGCGTTGCTCCAAGAAATCATCGGGATCACCAAAGAGGAGATCGACGAAGCGAAGGCCGTGGTCGAAGAGGAAAAGCGCAAGCGGGAAGAGGAGCTTGACCAGGAGAAGAGTCAACTCATCGAGCGACTCGAGGACTACGGAACGCTTGCCCTGCAAGATTCGGAAGCCGCATATGGTCCCGAACTCGACAGCACCGTAACGGCAAAGACATGGAAAACCAGCACAGACGCGCTGCTGGCGCGCCAACACACCATCACTGAGGAGAAGCGCAAGGGGCTCAATTATTCCGACCGTGCGGGCGAGGCCGTAAGCGCATTCGACTCGATACTCCCTAACCTTCTCGACAGGGTCGGCTCCCCCGCGCAAAATGGCGACCCAAACGACCTCATGGGTCGCGCATCAAAGCTCGCAGACAACGTGAAGAACGCCGCGAAGGGCTTTGTCGACGACGCCGCCGATGCCCTTAAGAAGCAATCGGACGTAAAGGAAACCGAGAAGAAGGCAGACAAAGACGCCGCTGACCAGCTGTTCGACGAGGTCGTGTCGAACTACAATCTCGCCGCCGCCCAAATGGCGTCGACAATCGACGATCGCTCGCGCTCCTATTGGATCGGCCGCGCAGAGCAATGCCGCGATGCCCTCTACCGCATCGCGACCGCCGACGACAACCCGCTCTCCGATGAGAAACGCGAGGAAGTTGGAAAGATCATCATCGGTTTCCACGCCCTCAGCCTTGCGGAACCACGACACGACGTGTTCAACAAATCAGATTTTAACGAGCTCCGCTGGGGCAGCACGGTCGTCTTTCGGTCGGACAAGCTGTTCCTGCACAAAGTCGAGCAGAGGTTCAACGACGAGATCGACCGGTCGTTTGCCAAAACGCGCGGCGAGATCGGACGCGGACACATCTGTGGATTCAACACATGGTTAAGCGATCTGATCACCCAAATTATCGCTAACATCACCGACTACAACCCGGTACTTCACGGGCACGTGGAGGAAATCGGCAAGAAGACCGCCGAGATCGCCTCTCTCGAGGCAAAACTCGGAACACTTGAGGACCGCAAGAATTACGTCTCGCGCGTTATCGACTGGAAGGAGTAGGAGTTCCCATGGGCATCAAAAGCGCCATCGTCCATGCCGCTGATAAAGCGGGCAACGCGGTCGCCAAAGTCTCATCGCTCAGCAGCGAACAACTCGAGCAAGTCGAGAAAAAGCGAGAGGCCTACCTTTCACAGAAACCCGATCCAACCGATGCAACGGCAACCGAACTGACCAACCGCCTCCTTGCGACTGCTGCCGTCGAGATACACGGGGCCTATCTCTCCCAGCTCAGAAATGTGTACTGCCCGGTCGATCCAGCGGTGGAATACCCGGACAGCTTCAACGATGAGTTCAACATCCGCTATATAAATATCGCCAAATGGGTCGTGGACCCCAACGAGGACAGCCTCGAGAAGCTCGTTAACGTCTACGATGTCCTTGCCGACGAGAACTGCAACATCGCCCTTGTGTTCAATAGGACCTCGACGAATGCCAACGTCTACCTCGCCGTGGTGGACACAGAAAACGCGAGCGACAACATCGATGTGGACAATTTCACGCGTCGCGTCTCCGATGCGCTCAAGGGCAACTTTCCGGGATCCGAGATCGGTGCTCCGCAGCGCGGCAGCCTCCCCTGTCTGGAGAGAAATCGTTCGTATTCAGTGGCAACGGTCTCGAATATCCCGACCGAGAAGAACGACAAGTTCGTAACCCAGACCATCGAGAAGTTGCTCGACGGCATCGTTCCCAAAAGCCGCGCCGAGGAATATACGCTCGTTCTGCTTGCCACGCCCGCGCACGACATTAGAGAGCGCAAATTGCGGCTCGCCGAACTCCATTCGCTGCTGACACCCTATGCGTCTTGGACGACAAACTACACCTACCATCAGAACGACTCGATCGGCTCATCCGCGACCATCGGCGTGAACGCCGGCGTGAGCGCCGGAAGGCAGGCGGGGACCAACCAGTCGGTTGCGAACAACTACAACGAGACGGACTCGACAAACAATTCGCAGACGGACTCCGCCAATCGCGGAACGTCGCAGTCGGAAACGACGACCGAGAGCATCACAGACACCGAATCGAACGAGACGAATGAATCGTCGCAGATAGGGGCTACAGTTGGTGGGGGCGTCGGCGTGCCCTTTGTTGCGAATAGCCACGCCGACCTAAACGTAAACCACACCCAAGGCTCCTCCCACTCCACCTCCGTTGCAAAGGGGACAACCGATGCTGTCGGCAAATCCGTCTCGAGCTCACTCGGCAAAGCCGTGACGAGCGGCATCGGTAAAGCCGTTTCGAAAGGCACATCGGTCACATCGGGCGTATCCAAAGCGGTGAACCTCGGCGCAAACTTCGGCGGGTCGTTCGCCCGCTCGAGCACCGTCACCGCTACGCTTGGAAACGACGAGGGAATCACCCAAACGTTCAAGAACTACACAATCCAGCACGCGCTCGAGATCATCGAGGCGCAGATGAAACGCCTCGACCTCGCCTCGGCCCTCGGCATGTGGGACTTCTGCGCCTACGTGCTCTCCGAAGACCACAACGTCGCAAACAACGTGGCGCACACCTACCTCGCCCTCACCCAGGGCAAAGAGTCCTTCATGTCACAGGCGGCCGTCAGCCTCTGGCGCGGTGACCTTGGAGAAAACAGCGAGGACGCCAAAGCGATCTGTACCTACCTAAAGGATCTGCGCCATCCCATCTTCGCGCTCTCTCCCGCGCTTCTCGATAAGCACCCGAGCTTCTCAGTCTACCCCGCCTCCGTCACCGCGACGACAGTGCTCTCCGGCAAAGAGCTTGCCTACTCGCTCAACTTCCCCAAGAAATCGATACCCGGCCTACCCGTTATCGAATGCGCGGCCTTTGGACGCAACGTCTCGACCTTCGACGGAACACAGCCGACATCGGGGTTGAAGCTGGGAAAGATATTCCATATGCATAAAGTGGAGCCTGTGAGAGTTCTTCTACAAAAGGATTCGCTCGCGAGTCACGTATTCGTCACAGGCAGCACAGGTGCGGGCAAGACCAACACGGTCTGTCGCATCCTCGACGAGGCCTCCGACCAAGACGTCAAGTTCCTTGTGGTCGAACCCGCCAAGGGCGAGTATAAAAATGTCTACGGCGGACGCGATGATGTGCGCGTGTTCGGCACCAACCCCACTGTCGCGCCGCTGCTTCGCATCAACCCGTTCAGCTTTCCCGAGAGCATCCATGTGCTCGAGCATCTCGATCGTCTCGTGGAGATCTTCAACGTGTGCTGGCCCATGTACGCCGCCATGCCCGCCGTGCTCAAAGATGCCGTCTCGCGCTCCTATGAGGACTGCGGCTGGGATCTCACCGCTTCGGTGAACCCTTATGGTCCCAGTCTTTACCCCACCTTTGCCGATGTGGCACGCAATGTCCGCGAGATCCTCGACGAGAGCGAATACGACGCCGAAAACAAGGGCGCCTACAAGGGTTCGCTGCTCACGCGCCTAAACTCGCTCACCAACGGGCTCAACGGCATGATCCTCACACCCAAAGAGGTTGGCGATGATACGCTGTTCGACGGCAACGCGATCGTCGACCTATCGCGTGTGGGGTCGGTCGAAACAAAGTCGCTGCTCATGGGTTTCATCGTGCTCAAGCTTCAAGAGCATCGCATGGCGAGCAGTTCCAGCATGAACCAGCCGCTGCGTCATCTAACCGTTCTCGAGGAGGCGCACAATCTGCTCAAGCGGACTTCCGCCGATCAGAATAGTGAAAGCGGCAACCTCCTGGGTAAGAGCGTCGAGATGATCTCGAACGCCATCGCCGAGATGCGCACCTACGGAGAGGGCTTTGTGATTGCAGACCAAGCCCCGGGACTGCTTGACATGGCTGCAATCCGCAACACCAATACCAAGATCATCCACCGTCTACCCGACCTCTCGGACCGTGAACTCGCCGGCCGAGCAGCCAACCTTAACGATCAACAAATCATCGAACTTGCCCGCCTGCCCAAGGGCGTCGCCGCCGTCTATCAGAACGACTGGGTCGAGCCCGTGCTCTGCAAAGTCGCCAAAACCGATGACAGCGAGCCGCTCATCTACGAGCAGCCCACTCCCGCTGCCCCCGCAGATAACGCAAACGTCGCAGCATCAATCGCCAATGCGCTCATCGCTTGCGCCCCCGTCAAGAATACGACGGCGCTGCGAGACATTCGCGAAGCGCTCGACCGCCTCGATATCGCCGCATCGACCGCAGTGCGCATCCTGCGTACGCTACAGAATCCTCCCATCGATCCGCACATGACCGAACTCGCTCCGTTCATGAGCGCGCTGTTCCCCAGCGTAAAAGAGGCCGTAGAAGCGGCAATCAAGCGTAGCGAGAACCCCAAGCAATGGACCGTTGCCGCCGAGTCCGAGCTCAAGAACAGAGTTAATGCCATGATGGGCGACACAGTCCGTCGAGCGATCATCCAAGGCGTGATAACCGATATCCTCTACCTGGATGAGACAGATGAGGCCAAGTTCACTGACTGGTACAACAACGGGGGCCTCGTATGATCGAGTGGATCAGCCCAGAGGCCACTCCCGAGTCCAAGCAACCCTCTGACACTAAGCACATTCTCGACTTCAATCCCAATCACCTGATGGAGTCCACGACAGTCTGTGTCAATATCGACACAGACAGCGATGTCAAAGAAACCTATTACCGAGATTTGGCACCCGCTCTTTTCACTGGCCTTGAATAGGAGGGTGATATGAAATTAGAGTCACCAAAACCCGAAACCAAAGCACCAAATACGGTCAATCGGCTCAAAAACATGGCAGATCGCCTCATAGGATACGAGTCCAAAGAGCAAAAACACGCACCGAACGAAACCAAAAACGTCATCCCAATCAACCCCAACAAGTTGATTGAACCTGCCAATAAGGAATACAGGGACGACAACGGCAAACTATTCCGCAAAGGGAACGAACTCATACCTAACAATAAATACGTCGAAAATGGATATAGCTATCGCACGGATTCGGAAGGGCGCGTTAAATCGGCTGAAGGGCAACTTCAACTCAGTAAAGAGCCTCGCAAACAGATCTCCGATTCCATGGAAACGATCGGCAAAGGAGACCAGAAGGAAGGCGACCAGAAGGGCCATCTCATTGGCGACCGCTTTGGGGGCGGCAACGGTCTCGAGAACATCGTGGCCATGGACGGAAGAGTCAATCAAAGCGATTACAAGCGAATCGAAAATACGTGTGCCGAAGCCCTCGAATCTGGTCATGAGGTATACCTGAAAGTCGTTCCAAAATACGATAAAAGCTCCAACCGACCCACGAGCTTCCGAATCACCTACACCATCGATGGCGAAAAGACAGTGACCACCATAAAGAACGGAGCAAGCAAATAATGGAAAGCGCAGATTACTTCCAGGGACTATTCGACCTCGTTTCGCCTTATCTTCCAACAGGCTGGAAGACCACCGTGGTATATGCAGAATTCGGCGACGCGTCATATTCGATAGAGTTCTACGTCGCATGCAAGCCAAACGCGTTTATCAAGTGCTTCGACCTTCCCGGCATCGATGAAGACGAGCTGCTCGATTCCCTGGATGATGCGGCAAATGTCCTGATAAAACAACGCGAAAGTCAAACCACAGGAGAGGTCTGGACGAATATGACCATGACTGTTCAGTCCACGGGGGATATGAAAACGGACTACGACTACACCAGTCCCGATGAGCTCACCTTTGAGCATAAGCAAGCATGGAAGGAACGCTATCTATAGCTCTCGATGCTGCAGTGTCGCTGAACCACGTCTCGGTGCCCTTGAAATCTTCAGCCACGGCAGGGCACCATCCTACACGAAAGCCCCGGAGGGTCACTCGCGCGAAGCATCGTGATACCCCGGGGTTATTGCTGTCCCTGCGAGGACTCCTGATAAAGAAAGCGCCGCTGGACGACCTTCGTTTTCAAATCGTTCGGCGGCGCACTTCGTTAGCACCCTTATTTTAATGCAAGCTACGCCAGCGCCGGCGTATCCCAAAGCTTGAGCTCCTGGCCCAACCCCATCTCGACGGCCTTGCGGTAGATCGTAGTGCCCCAGCTCACGTCCTCGGTGTTAATGCCACCGATGCTAAAGAAGTAGATGTCGTCCTCGCTCGTGCGACCGGGGTCGACGCCGCGCACGATGTCGCCCAGGTCCACTACGCGCTCGCGCGGCAGCATACCGTAGTCGACCATATCGACCCACTCGTTGCCGAGTGTACCGCACACATCAAAGCGACCAATCTCGTCGCGCCAGTCCTCGTACATGGGATACAGGTCGGTCACGCACTTCCATTCGCCCTCGATAAACGGTTCACGGTCGGCATACAGGTCGCTCGGGGCACAGATGAGCGCGCCGGGCTTGACCCACTCACGCTTCACGCGCGGGTATGTCTCGATTCCACCGTTCTCGTTGGTAGCGACACTCACCAGGTCGCTGTCGCGGATGGCTTCCTCCTCGGTTTCGACGATCTGCACGTTTTTAATGCTCGGGAAGTTCTGATGCACGTAGTCCACGTAAGACTCCAGCGAACGGCGCCCACGGCCCTTAACCTTGACCGTCTCGATATCGGGACGCTCCATCAAAAAAGAGCGCAGCGTGGTCTTGTTCATCACGCCCGGGCCGATAATGCCCACCGTGCGCACGTCCTTACGTGCAAGATAGCGCGCACCTACGGCAGGCACGGCGGCCGTACGATAGCCGCTGATAAGGTTTGCGCTCATCAGGGCCAGCGGCGCACCCGTATCGGGATCGTTGAGCATAAGCGTCAGAATCGATCGCGGCAGGCCCTTCTCGCGATTGTCGACATTGGAGCCGTACCACTTAAGGCCGCACATGTTGTAGCTGCCGCCCAGGTAGGAGCACATGGCCATAAAGCGGCGGTCGGGTCCGGCGACGGGCATGTTGGGAAACGGCGAGTACTCTGGGAAGTCCATAAACGCACCGTGGCTGTTCTTGTTCTTGCCGCTCATGCGGTAATCGCCCAGACTCAGCAGCTTAAACTGGTCTTCCATCACATCGATGCAGTGCGCCATATCGGTCGCGCCCGCCTTGATGATATCGGGCTCCGAAAGAAATCTAAAATCGATTTCGGTCGAGTTACTCATATCGATCTATCCTTTCAGATTCGTCCAGATCTTGTCGTATTTACGCAGCACCTTGGGCGGTAGCGCCTCGGTGCGGCGACCATGCTTAAACACGTCGGAGGGCACGTTCTCGACCGGATTGTTTTGGAAATCCTCGTCGAGCAGCTTGATGGCCTCGGTGTTGGGCTGCACATAGGGGTAATCCTCCGAGACCACCTTGGCCACCTCGGGGCGCAGCATGTAGTTGATAAAAGCCAACGCGTTGTCGTAGTGCTTGGCTCCCTTGGGGATACACCAGTTATCGGTACCGATGCCGCAACCCTCGCTGGGAAACGCCACCTGAATCGCCGGGTTATCGCGCTGCGCCAGGGCAATCTCTGCCGTCCAGATAATGCCGGCGATGCAGTCGCCCGACACCAGCGCATTGCGGGGGCTGTCGGAGTCGTACAGTTTAAAGTTCGGTTTGAACTTAGCCGCTTGCTCGGCAATCTTGGCGATGCTCTCGTCGTCTTCCTCGTTACCAGTAAGTCCCACCGTCATGCCGGCAACGGCGAGCACCTCACGAAAGTCGTTGAGCGTCACGATATTGCTGCGGAATTTCTCATCGAGCATATCGTTAAAGCTCTCTGGCTTATCGACCACGTCCTCGTTGTACGCAATTGCGGTGCAGCTGCCCATAAAGGGAATCGAATACTTATTGCCGGGGTCGAATTCCTGGTCCATATATTGCTTGCCGATATTGCCCTTGTTGGTGAGCACCGAAAGATCGAGCGGTTCCAGCAGCTCTTGAGCAATGAGGCTTTTGACCATGTAGTCCGTGGGCTGCAGGATATCGTAGGTGCCCTCGTTTTCGGTCCTCACCTTGGCCAGCATATCCTCGTTGGACGAGTACAGATATTGGTTGATATGGATGCCCGTCTCCTTCTCAAAACCCTCGAGCACCGAATCGGGCACATACTCGGTCCAAATGAAAATGTTGAGCTCGTTGGGGCTGTCGGATTTACCGCATCCCGTCAGGCCACCCGCAGCGCCGGACGCAAGTCCAGCGGCAGCCAGGCCCAGCGCGCCGCGCAAAAACTGACGGCGCGAGATTTGCTGCCTATGGAAAGCCTCCATCACATCGAAGTCACTCATGTCCTAGCGCCCCCTTTCCTGGCTCAGCTTGGTTGCGGTACGACGCTCACGCCACTTGTCGATCAGCCCGCTTTGAGTTATCACGACGACAAGCACCGTTCCCAACAAGATCAGCGTGGACAGCGCGTTCACATCGGGCACCACGCCGCCCTTGATGGATTGCATCACCTTGAGCGGGAAGGTCAGGTCCTGGCCGTAGACAAAGTAGGACACCACGACGTCGTCGATCGAGAGCGTAAAGGAGAGCAGCGCGCCGCCGGCAATACCCGGAGCCAGCATGGGAAGCGTCACCTTAAAGAACGTGACCAGGCGGTTGGCGCCCAAGTCCATGGACGCTTCCTCGAGCGATGGGTCGTAACCATCCAGACGGGCGCGGACGTTAAAGATCACAAAGCTCACGCAGAATGTGACGTGCGCGATGATCAGGCCCACCATGCCGCGGGGCACGCCGACCTTTACGTAGACCAGCAGCAACGAGATGCCCATGACGATCTCGGGGATAACGACCGGAATGTACAGCAAGCTGTCGATCAGGTTGCGACCGGGAAACTTATAGCGGTACAGGCCCACGGCGCCCAACGTGCCCAGCGCCGTCGCCAGCACCGTCGTGGTGATAGCGAGCAGCATGGTGTTGCCAAAGCTTGCCAGCAGCGGACCGTTCTGGAACAGATGCACGTACCAGCGCAGACTAAAGCCACCCCAGCTCAGATAGGGCTTCTCGGTATTGCCGCTAAACGAGTTGGCAACCACAATCACAATGGGCAAAAACAGGATTGCATAGATCAGGGCGCAAAAGACGATGCCCGTCCCACGGCTCAACTTATGCTTGGTTTGACGCTTGATCGCCATGGTCTACACCCCCAGGCTTTCCATATCGCCGCCGGCCTTTTGGTAGATCTTGACCAGCAGCAGCGTAATAGCGATGAGCAGAATCGAGAGCGCGGCTCCTAAAGGCCAGTCGTTGGCGCTTTGGAACTGGCGTTGAATCAGGTTGCCGATAACATCGGCGTTGCCGCCGCCCAGGATGTCCGAGATATAAAACGCGCCCAGGCTGGGGATGAACACCATGATGCAGCCCGAGAAGATGCCGCTCATAGTCTGCGGAATCACGACCTTAAAGATCGTGGTCAGCATGTTGGCACCCAGATCAAAACTCGCCTCGATCTGCGACTCGTCGAGCTTTTCGATGGCGGCATAGAGCGGCAGCACCATAAACGGGAACATGTCGTATGCCATGCCAAAGACCGTGCAGGCCTGGTTGTACAGAAACTGAATGGGCTCGCTCGTCGCACCGATTGCCATCAAGAACGTATTGAGCTGGCCGGTCGCCGAAAGAAACGTTCGCCAACCGTAGATGCGCACCAACGAGTTCGTCCAAAACGGGATGATGATCATCATGTACAGCAACGTCTTTTTAGACTTAAACGTACGGCTGATCAGATAGCTAAACGGATAGGCCAAAACCAGGCAGATGGCAGTGGAGATGGCCGCGATCAGGATGGACTGTCCATAGATCTTGAGATACTCGGGGTCCAGCATGGCTTGGAAGTTATCGAGCGTAAAGCTATAGACCACGTTGTAGTACTGGTCGGTAGAGCAAAAGCCCATGATCAGGATGTAGAGCAGCGGCACCGCGATAAACGCGAGCAGCCACAAGGTGACGGGGCCCACGGTTACCAGCGCCGGCAGCGTGTTGGAGCGAAAACGACGATGGCGCTCGATACGGGCGGCCTCGACGTCGTGCTCGGTGGCGGCAACGGTCGCCGCCATAGTTGCGGTATCGGACATAGCTGTCGCCCCCTAACGCATCTCGGCATTCTCGAGTGCCGAGAAAAAGACCTGGTCAAGCGTCTTGATGGTGCGAGCATCCGCCGGATCCCAGTACAGATAGACCGGACCGTTCTCGGGCAGCTCATCACCGGCCAGGCGCTCCAGGCGCACCTCTTGGCCATCGGGCAGCACCACAATCGCCTTGACCATGGAACCCACGTACACCTGCTCGCGCACCGTGCCCATAAGCGAGAATCCGTCGCGCGGCTCGAGAGCAAACTGCATGCGCTCCGGACGCACCGACACGGCCACGAGCTCGCCAAAGTGAAAGCCCTTGGCATCGGAGCGAATCGTACCGGACTCGAGCGAAATTTCGAGCCCATCGGGCGTATCGGCCGAGATCATGCCCTCAAACAGGTTGGTCTCGCCAATGAACGTAGCAACGAACTTGCTGGCAGGTGCCTCGTAAATCTCCTTGGGCGTACCGATTTGCTCCAGCACGCCATCGTGCATGATCGCGATACGGTCGCTCATGGTGAGCGCCTCTTCCTGGTCGTGCGTCACGTAAAGGAACGTGATGTTAAGCTTGCGCTGGAGGCGCTTGAGCTCGAGCTGCATCTGCTTGCGCAGCTTGAGATCGAGCGCACCCAGCGGCTCGTCGAGCAGCAAGATCTTGGGTCGGTTGACCAGGGCACGGGCGATAGCGACGCGCTGCTTTTGGCCACCCGACAGCTGGTCGGGTTTGCGGCCCTCAAAGCCGCCGAGCTGCACCAGATCGAGCATCTCCATTACACGTTCGCGGATTTCGTCCTTGGAGACCCTCTTCATCTTGAGGCCGTAGGCAACGTTGTCAAAGATGGTCATGTGCGGAAACAGCGCGTAGCTCTGGAACACGGTGTTCACGTCGCGCTCGAAAGGTTCCTTATCGGCCACGTTGGTGCCGGCGAGCAAAATCTCGCCCGTAGTGGGCTGCTCAAAGCCGGCGACCATGCGCAGCGTCGTCGACTTGCCCGAGCCGGACGAGCCCAGAATCGTCAGGAACTCGCCCTCCTGCACATCGATGGACAGGTCTTTGACCACGTGGTTCTCGCCGTAGAACTTGTTGATGTTCTTAATCTGGACGAGCGGTTGGGTACCGGGCATGGCAATCGCCTTCTCTCGATCCGTTTACCTACAGAGCGGCGTTGCCACGCTCGCCGGTACGGATACGCACGGCATCGGCAATATCGCGGATAAAGATCTTGCCGTCACCCACGCGGCCGTCGGCCATACGCTCGCGAACGGCCGAGATGATGGTCTCGACATCCTGGTCGCGCACGACCACGCTCGCCTGAATCTTGGGCAGCAGGTTGATGTTAATCTTGAAGCCGCGGATCTCGTTGACGCCATCGGTCGAGGCGCCCTTCTGCGTGCCGCAGCCCATAACGGATGAAACGGTCATACCGCCGCAGTGCACCTCGTCAAGAATGGCCTTCAGGCTCTCGAGCATCTCCGGGCGAATGATGAGTACCAGTTCCTTCATGGTTTTCTCCCCTCTTCGGTGGCGGTGAGCGCGCCGGTGCGCGTTCGTTGTTGGGGATTATGCGTGCCAAAACCGCCTGTTTTATTAACGGAGTGTTTTGAAACATGGGCGACGCCGAGCGTTTACGCTCGCGCAACATAGGTTGCAAGCTGGCAATATGTTCGTAATACAAAAGAAACGCCGGTCACGCGGAAGTCCATCCGCACGACCGGCGTTCTTTAATTGCTGTAGAGAAGGCGCTGCCCGGCGAGCTACGACGCGCTCGCGAGGTTCACGATCACCACGCCCGCAACACACAAGGCAAGCCCCAAAAGCATCATCGGATTCAGATGGTCGCCAAAGACGAGCGCTGAGATGACCGAGGTGGCGATGATACCCGCAGCGCACCACGTGGCATAGGCGCTCGCAAGATCGAGCACGTTGAGAACGAGAGAAAACAGATAGAAGCTCAGGCCGTACAGCACGATTGTCGCCACGCTGGGCGCCAGCACGGTAAAGCCGTGCGTGGCCTTAAGCGCCGACGATGCACCGATTTCGCAAGCTATAGCAACAGCAAGCTGAACATACGGCATAACGCCCTCCTACGCCGCAGCGCACACGCTGCCGAGCAACTCACGCAGAGGAGACCCAATGCCCTCAAGCAGTTCGGGCGCGATGATGGCAAAAACGGGAACCTCACCGGCCCCCACGACGGCAGGCACTTTGCCCTCCGAGACAATACATCCATAAGGGACAAAACCGTCTTCGCCGGCATCGAGCGCCGCCATGCGACGCGCGAGTTCGCGCGCAAAGCCAGCAGTATCGGCATCGCCAATCGCCAGGACAAAGTCCACGCCTTCGTCGGTCGCCAGGGCCACAGCTTCGTCGATCAGCTCGTCTCCCCCGTCGCCCTCAACCGAGCCGCAACGAAAAAGCACGCGCTCGAGCAGAGCTCGGTCAAGCGAGCCGAGCGCCGCCGAGACAAGCTCATCGCGCGTATGTTTGTCGCCACCCAGCACCACCAGCGCCTTGGTGCCGCCGTAGTGAGCGACCAATCGTCCACACCAGCGAGCCACGTCTCCATCCGCAACAAGGCGCGTCGGCATACCAAACCCATAGTTGACCATTATCCCCACAACCCTTCCGTGCTTTATGGTGGTATCGATCGTTAGGCTCATGCTACGAAGCGAGGTTTTCCGAGCTGTTTCGCGCTCTTTAGAGCTGCGTTAAAACCCGATGCAACCGCCCGACCATACCTGCCAAAAAGGGACAGGTTTGTTTTGGTCGGTCAAGCGTTTTACCTACCAAAATAAACCTGTCCCTTTTTGGCAGGTTTTGACGATATCCGGACGAGCGGGTATTATCGAACATGTATTCGATAAGAACATGTGTTTGATGGGAGAACGCGTGGGGGACGGGCGTCACACCTATATCTGCATCGACCTCAAGACGTTTTATGCCAGCGTCGAGTGCGTCGACCGCGGGCTCGATCCGCTCACCACCCACCTGGTCGTTGCCGACGAATCACGCGGGCGTACGACCATCTGCCTCGCCATTACCCAGGCCATGAAGGACCTCGGGATACACAACCGCTGCCGTCTGTTTGAGATTCCCGACGGCATCGACTACATCAAGGCCGCACCGCGCATGCAGCACTACATGGAGGTGTCGGCGCAGATCTACGGTATCTACCTGGAATACGTCAGTCCGCAAGACGTTCACGTCTACTCAATTGACGAGTGCTTTATCGACGTGACACCCTATCTAGAGCTCTACCATACCAATGCCAAAAGCTTTGCCTGCATGCTGCGCGATGAGGTCCTCGCGCGCACCGGCATCACGGCGACAGTCGGCATCGGCCCCAACCTATTCCAGGCCAAGGTGGCGCTCGACATTACCGCTAAGCACGTACCCAGCCGCATCGGTATACTCGACGACGAGACCTTTCGCAAGGAGATCTGGCCCCATCGTCCCATCACCGATATCTGGGGCATCGGCCCCGGCGTGGCAGCCCGCCTCGAAAAGTACGGGGTATACGATCTGATGGGCGTCGCCGCGCTCGACGAAAACCTGCTTTACGACGAACTCGGCGTCAATGCCGAGTATCTCATCGACCACGCCTTTGGGCGCGAGCCGACAACTATCGCCGATATTCAGGCCTATCGCCCGCAGGCAACTTCAACCACCACAGGACAAGTGCTCTCGAAGGGTTATGCCTACGAGCAGGCCTACACCATCTTGCGCGAGATGGTCGATGCCGCCGTACTGGACTTGGTCGATAAGCACGTGGTCTGCGACAGCATCTCGCTCTTTGTGGGCTACGCGAGCGAGCGCGCCGACATACGCCGCCTCGACGCCAGCGGCACAGCGCAATATGTAGACGGATGCGGACATTTGCGTTCGAGCACGTCGAGCATCGAACCCGCCGCAACCGCCGGCCCCGAGCTCACACCCCGTGCACCCAAGCCCGTCCAGCGCGATGACGAACGACGCCGTCTGGTGCGCGAGGCACAGGCAATCGACGGCATCTTTGTGGGAGAGCATGGCGGCAAACCGCGCGGCGGCTATGCCGCGCTCTTTGCGCACTCTAACGCTTCGCGCAAGCTGCCCGAGCGCACCAATTCGTTTAAGAAGATCATGGGCTATTTCGATGAGCTCTGGGCGCAGACCGTCGATCCCAAACGGCCGGTCAAGCGCATCAATTTGGGCTTTGGCAACCTCATGCCCGAGGAATTTGCCACCATCGATCTGTTTAGCGATGTTAAGGCCGATGAGCGCGAGCGTGACCTGGCCCGCGCCGTTCTGGCCGTGAAGGGCAAGTACGGCAAGAACGCCCTGGTCAAGGGATTAAGCTTTACCGCCGGCGCCACCGCACGCGAACGCAACGATCAGGTAGGAGGACACCGTGCCTAAGGCCCAACAACAGCCGATGCGGCCACCGACGCCTTTTGAACGCCTGGCGGACCCCGAGGGAAGACGTCGCTCCGCCGACCCCAAGCTCACCGCCAACGGTGCCGTTCGCGCCAACCGCGCCGCGCAGTTTATGCCCTTTGCCGCCCTCACGGGATACTACGAGCTCGTGCGCAAACAAGAGATCTCTGTTGAGCCCAAATGCGAACTCACGGAAGAAAAAGCCCTCGAGCTTTCAAAAAAGCTCGAGGGCCTCAAACGCGGCGACTTGGTGCGCGTTACTTATTACGATACATACGGCTATCGCAGCCGCACCGGCATTCTTGACGAAGTGCTCCCCGCGTTCAAGCTGCTCAAACTCCGAGACATCGCCATCGGCTTCGACGATATCCAAGACATCGAGCTGCGCGGCCGAGCCTAAGCGCAAGCGTACGCCCGGCCCTACGGCTTTATGACGTAATAGCCCGCATCCCTCACGGCAGCCTCAAGCACCTCACGATCGATCGGGTTTTTAGAACGGATGCACGCCGTGTGGTCTGTATACGTCACTGTGGCCCAAATGCCATCGAGAGCGTTGAGGGCGTTCGTCACATTTTGCGCGCAGCCGCCGCAGCTCATACCGCCAATAAGCAGCTCATCGCTATAGGGGTAGTGAGACACATCGGTGTCCGCGACCGCGACCCTCTTGACCTTCTTTCTGCCCGCCCCATCGCCGCAACAGCATTTGCCATGAGTCGATGCGACAATACGCCGGAATCCAAAAAATAAGCCGGCGGCAATTACGGCAAGCACAATGATGTTTGCAGGGTTAAGCAAATCCTCCATATTGGTTATTTCCTGGGATATCCCTACGACGACGTGCACGAGTTTATCGTCCAGCATGGCGAAAACTACAAGGTCTTTGGAGCCTGGAAGGTCTACACAAATGTCGAGCAAGCGCTTGCGACGTTCGAATCCTACCACGCTTGCACGCAGCGCCTCACCCATATCTATCAGCAGGGCCACAGCATCGCAAAACTTGCCCAGACAACCCGATAGAACATACAAACCGCGGCCGCACGCCGCACAACCGAAAGGAAAACATATGAGTAAGATCGCAGTCGTCTACTGGAGCGGCACGGGCAACACCGAAGCCATGGCAGACCTCGTTGCCGAGGGCGCGGCGTCAGCCGACGATGAGGCAGAGGCCGCCTGCCGCGCCCTTGGAGCCGAGCTCGCCTAACGGCGATAAGCTCCGCCCATACGCGGCTCTGCACCAAAACACATTCGCATCCCAACAAAAACGGGGCTGGATCCAAATCCAGCCCCGTTTTCTGCTATGTCAGCCACATAAAGCAGCTACGAGATGTTGCCCAAAAACGCCTTGGTGCGCTCGCTCTTGGGATGGTCGAAGACCTCGCTCGGCGTGCCCTCCTCCACGATAACGCCGCCGTCCATAAAGACGACGCGGTCGGCGACGTCGCGGGCAAAGCCCATCTCGTGCGTCACCACGATCATCGTCATGCCGTCACGCGCAAGATCGCGCATGACGCCAAGGACGTCGCGGACGAGCTCGGGATCAAGCGCCGACGTAGCCTCGTCAAAGAGCATCACGTGCGGATTCATCGACAGGGCGCGGGCGATGGCCACGCGCTGCTGTTGACCGCCCGAAAGCTGGCTCGGCATAAAATCGATGCGCTCGGCCAGACCGACCTTGCTCAGCTCCTCGACGGCAATCTTCTCGGCCTCTTCCTTGCTGCGCTTGAGCACCTTTTGTTGCGCAAGCATGACGTTCTTTTTGACCGACAGGTGCGGGAACAAATTGAACTGCTGAAACACCATGCCCAAGTGCGTACGCACCTTATTGAGGTCGACGCCCTTGGCGCACACATCCACGCCCTCAACGACAATCGAGCCGCTCGTGGGCTCCTCAAGACGGTTAATGCAGCGAAGCATCGTCGACTTACCCGAGCCCGAGGGGCCCAGGACCACGACGACCTCACCCTTGTGCACATCCAGATCGATGTCGCGCAGGACCACGTTATCGCCAAAGGCCTTCTGGAGATTCTTGATGCTGACGACGACCTCGTTCGAGTTATTGGTTTCGCTCATAATAGAACCTCCTTACAGGCCTGCAATATGATCGGCGGGTGTCGCGACAACCTGTCCGGCGCTCTTGGTGGGACGCTTCTTTTTGGTTTCGGCCGTCCCCAGAAGTCTCGCCTCAAGACCGCTCACCAAGCGCGCAAGCGGCAGGGTAATGACCAGATAGAACAGGGCGGCAACCACATACGGCGTGATGGAGCCCGTCGTCGCCACGATGGTGCGGGCATTCATGACGATCTCGACCACGCCCACGGCGGCGAGCAGCGACGTATCCTTGTAAAGCAGGATAAACTCGCTGGTCAGCGTAGGCAGGACATTGCGGAACGTCTGCGGAATCATAACGTAGAGCAACGTCTGGAAGGCATTCATGCCCAGCGAGCGGGCAGCCTCGTTTTGGCCCTTGGGGATCGACTGAATACCGGCACGGAAGATCTCGCACAGGTACGCAGACGAGTTCATGGCCATGACGATAACGCCCAAGACGTAGTCGTCCACCTTGACGCCGGCAAGTGGCAGGCCAAAGAACGCGATATAGATCTGCAGGAACGCCGGCGTACCACGGATGATATTCACGTAGATGCCGGCAAGACAGCGCAGGATGCGCGACTTGGAGATGCGCATGAGCGACAAGGCAAAGCCAAAGGGGATTGCCAGCGGAAACGCCACAAGCACGATCGAGAGCGACATAAGGAAGCCCTTAAATACGACCGGCAGGCTCTGGACCAAAATGACCGGGTTCAAGAACAGGCGCAGGAACATATTGGAATTCCAAGCCTCGACCCACGGCTGTTCCTTAAGATCGGCCTGGAAGTTATCGAAGGCCGTCACGCCCTTAATCTCGACGGAAGGAATCTTGGAAATCTTCTTGGTCGAACCGTCGGCGAGCGTATAGGTGCCGCTAAAGGCCTCGTCGCCGCCTTCGACGGGGAAGGTCACACCGTACACCTCGACACGGAAAAAGCCGCCGGAAGGCGCCGTCTCGCCAAAGTCGATCTTGAGCGTCTGGCCATCAGCCGTGCACGTGGGCTTCATGGGTGTGCGATCCATGAGGTCCTCGCCCGAGAGCATCGTCAATCGCGTGTCATCGGTACCAAACGTCGTGCCGTCGACAAACGTCAGCGAAAGACCGCTCAGTTCCTCGTCGGCATCGGCCTGAACTTCCCAGGTAATGCGTGTCTCGGTGCCGCCGACCACATCGCTGCCCGAACCGGTGTTGGGTCGGGCGGTAATCTTTGCGGTCTCAAGCGCTTGGGCAGTCGAGGGCGCAGATGCCCCCACGCACACCAGCGCGAGCGCCACGGCCATGACGCAGGCTAGCTTTTGGAGCAAGGCGGGTAGTGAAGAACGCTGCTCCACGGCCCCTTTGTTCAGTCGAGACAAGGTGGCTCCTATCGTAGAAGTTGCCGGCAAAAAGAGACGGAAACACTCTC
Organism: Collinsella sp. Sow4_D11; assembly: GCF_052116465.1. Classification (NCBI taxonomy): domain Bacteria; kingdom Bacillati; phylum Actinomycetota; class Coriobacteriia; order Coriobacteriales; family Coriobacteriaceae; genus Collinsella; species Collinsella sp. Sow4_D11. Next base: position 95,051 of record NZ_JBQKLA010000002.1, read on the forward strand.
CGTCGAGAGAAGCGCAAAGGCCCTCTCCGCTAAACGGAAAGGGCCCACACGCAATCAAGTATCTGTTTACTTGATGTTGTACTTAGCCATGAGGGCGTCAACGGTACCGTCGTCGGTCAGGTCCTTGATGGCCTGGTTGATGTCGTCCTTGAGCTTGGTATTGCCCTGGTTGATGGCAATGGCGTACTCCTCGCCGGTGCTGATCTGTTTAACCGTGTGGCAGGTGTTGAACTGCTCGGCGGTCAGCTGGCTGGCAACGGAGCGGTTGGTGACTACGGCATCGCCCTTGTCGGACTGCAGGGCGCTGAAGCAATCGGTAGCGTCCTTGTAGGGGATGATCTTGGCCTTGGGGAAGTTCTCCTGAGCAAAGGCCTCGGCGGTCGAGCCAGACTGGACGATAATGGTAGCGTCGGCGTTGTTGAGCTTCTCGCTGTAATTGTCGGCCGTGATGTCGGTGTTATCGACCTTGGTCACGATAGCCTGATCGTCCATGTAGTAGGAATCGGAGAAAGCGACTTCCTTCTCACGCTCGGGCGTGTCGGTGATAGCCGCAATGGAGACGTCATACTTGGTGCCCGAAGCGACGCCGGGGACGAGCGTGTCGAAGTCGTTGTTGACGTACTCGACATCCAGGCCCAGCTTGTCGCCGATAGCCTTGATGAGCTCAAGGTCAAAGCCCTGATAATCGCCGTTGTCATCCTTGTACTCAAACGGAGCGTACTCGGCAGAGGTGCCGACGGTCAGCGTACCGTCCTTGACGAGCGCATACTCCTTGGAGCCGTCGACCTTCTCGACCTTAGCGTCGTCAGAGCTGCTGGAACCGGCATCAGAACCAGAGGTGGCGTTGGACGAGCCGCAGCCCGTCAGTGCGAGGGCGAGCGCCATGGCGCCCGTGGCGGCAAATGCGCCAAGCTTCTTCAGCTTCATAATCAGTCTCCTTCCAATGGCCCCATGTGATTCAGGGGCCTGCAAAAACTGAGGGCTATTATGCACCCGCGTGAGAGAATCTGCAATTAGAAAACTGATTGAAACAAACCCATAACGTGAATGGAACACTCCACTTTATGACAGTCATTACTGCTGCAATGACCTTAATAGTTTAATTTCAGCCGCATAACCTGCAAGTTCGTTCGGCGTTTCCAAAATGAATGGCAGTGATCGCAGGCAGCTATTCGATACAATATTCTGCATAACCTGCATTCCACCGCCAAGTTCCTCGCTGCCGAGGTAACCCTTGCCGATGCACTCATGCCGGTCCTTATGGGCACCGCGGGGATTCTTGGAATCATTGATATGCACAGCGCGCAGGCGCTCGATACCCACCACACGATCGAACTCGTCGAGCACACCGTCAAGATCTTGGACGATATCATAGCCGGCGTCATTTACATGGCAGGTGTCCAGGCAAACGCCCAGCTTGGCCGACAGCTCGGGGCGCCTGTCAGCAACGCCCTCGATGATGATCGCCAGTTCCTCAAAGCTGCGGCCCACCTCGGTGCCCCTGCCAGCCATGGTCTCGAGCAGCACCGTCGTCTGCTGGCCCTCAAACATCACCTGGCACAGGGCGTCGACGATCATCTGAATGCCGGCGTCGGAGCCCTGTCTCACATGCGCACCGGGATGGAAATTGTAGTAGTTACCGGGCAGCGCTTCCAGACGCTGCAGATCCTCAGCCATGGCCTCCAGGGCAAACTCGCGCGCCCGCTCTTTGGCCGAGCAGGGGTTATAGGTATACGGAGCATGGGCCACGAGGGGACCAAAATCGTTTTGTTCCATAAGCTCGCGCAGGGCCGCCACGTCATCCATGTCAAGGCCTTTCGCCTTGCCGCCGCGCGGGTTGCGCGTAAAGAATGCAAAGGTATTGGCGCCAATGGATAGCGCCGTCTCCCCCATCGCCCGATAGCCCTTCGTCGTGGATAGGTGACACCCGATCGTCAGCATCCCCAGCTCCCCCTCATCAGTTACGGTGAAATAGTTCCTGTTGATGCCTTATTCTGCCGCAAACAGGAACTATTCCACCGCAAGTTATAAAAGGGGCATCAGAGATGCGTGACGCCAAGCACTGCGGGCGCCGGCGTCATGATCCCCTACGCGCCAGCGTCAAGTTCTAGAAGGTCAGACGGATTGCATCGATAATACGCGCACAACGCTGCGTGGCGACAAGGGGCATGACGGGACTCTCGAGTTTTCCCGCCCGGATGAGCTGGGTCGCATGCTGGATTTCGCCGTAGAAATCATCGACCTCAAACGGGGCGTTTATTTCGAGCATTCGTCCGTCGGAGTACTTCACATGGGCGAGCTCGGGGCGATGGAGGCGCTCGATTTCCAACGAGCCCCGCTCGCAGGCAATCGTTAAGCGGCTTTCATATGCTGCTTTGCCGTCGCACGCCATATGAATGGGTACGCCGCCGACGCTCATATGGATCTCATCGGCCCAATCCACGCGGCCGCCCGATACGTCACGCCAGCGAACTTCACGAGACAAAACATCGCACGCGCCCGCGAGCAAAGCCTCAAACCAACCGACTGCATAGCAGCCCATGTCATATAGGCAGCCGCCTTGCAAAGGGTCGAGCAGATAACCCGAAGGAGTCTCGCCGTAATCGAGCTTTTGCACACTCTCAATCGAGACAATGCGGCCAAGCTCTCCCGACGCAAGCAGGCCCTTCACGCGAGTGCGTATCGGACAAAACCGATTCTTCATCGCCTCCATAAACAGTACGCCGCACTCGCGAGAGGTGGAGGCAATCGAGAGGGCCTCTTCCTCACTCAGAACGGCCGGCTTTTCGCACAGCACGGCCTTTCCGGCACGCAGGGCGCGACAGGCCCAGTGCGCATGCATACCATGCGGAAGAGCCAAGTAGATTGCGTCGACATCGGGATCGGCGATCAACGCGTCATAAGCCGTATCGCCGTTATCGTCAGCCAGGGCATAGCCATGGGCGGCATCGATCGAAAACGCTCGGCAAAATTCCTCGACATGCGCAGGAGTGCGGCCGGCCGCAGCCACCAGCCGTGCCCCGTCAACCTCCTTGAGCGACGATGCAAATCGATGCGAAATGTGCCCCGCGCCCAAAACGCCCCAGCGAACATCACGCGAATCATCACGTAAACCTCGATCGACCAAGATAACCCCCATCAGTTACGGTGAAATAGTTCCTGTTGATGCCTTATTCTGCCGCAAACAGGAACTATTCCACCGCAAGTTATAAAAGGGGCATCAGGAGAGCGTTTTGCCGAAGGCCTTAAGCGCCGCCGTCACGGGGCCAGGCTGGAAACGTCGGCGCACATCGTCGAGACGCTCGGGAATATCGATGTGCTGCGGGCAGTGGCGTGCGCATTTGCCGCACTTGACGCAATTGCTCACCAACTTGGGCTCGCTTGTGCGCACCGCACTCGCCGTAAAGTACTGCGATAGACCCGTAAACCAGCTGTGCGCATAGCTTGCGTTGTAGGCGGCAAAACACCCAGGAATATTGATGCCTTTAGGACACGGCATGCAGTAACCGCATCCCGTGCAGGGCACGCGATTCGATTTTTCAAACTCCGTCAGCACGTGCGCGATGGCATCGAGCTGAGTAGCCGTCATCGAATCCGGCAGGGCCCGATCGGCCAACGCCGCGTTCTCATCCACCTGCGCGGTATCGGTCATACCCGAAAGCAGCATCGTCACCTGAGGATGATTCCACACCCACGAAAGCCCCCAGGCGGCAGGAGTGCACAAATGCGGGTCACGGGCGCTATCGAGCACAGCGCGGGCCCGCGGCGGCAGCTTGCCCGCCAGGCGTCCGCCCAAAAGCGGCTCCATCACAAACACCGCGAGGCCTTGCTCGGCGGCGGCCATGAGTCCCGCCGTTCCCGCTTGGTAACGCTCGCCGGCATAGTTGTACTGTATCTGGCAAAAATCCCAGTCATATGCGTCAAGCATCGTCAGGAAATCCGCCGCGCTGCCGTGATACGAAATACCAATCTGGCGAATGCGCCCCGCCGCCTTTTGACGCGCGATCCAGTCCTCGATGCCCAACGCCACCACACGTTCCCACTGGGCGGGCGAGGTGATGTTGTGTATAAGGTAGTAGTCGATATGGTCAGTCCGCAAACGGTGCAGTTGCTCGTCGAAGATGCGGTCGAAATCATCCGCACTCTTGCACGAAGCGTGCGGCAACTTAGTCGCCAGCAGCACCTGGTCGCGCAGCCCCAAGCGCTCAAGCGAGGCGCCCACGCACGCCTCGTTGCCGGGATAAAGGTACGCCGTATCCAGATAATTTATCCCTCGCTCCACCGCACGGGAAATGATGGCATCGGCTGTCTTCGCATCCGGACGTCCCGGCGCACCAGGAAATCTCATGCAGCCCAGACCCAGAGCGGATATTCGGTTACCACTTTTGGGGTCAACGCGGTATTGCACGGCCCCTCCCTTCGCCATCAGCGCCCCGGCAAGGCGAAACACAAGGGTCACGCGGCCGAAACATCGTGGAATCGCAATCGAGAACGTATCGTAACGCAGCAGAAATCGAGCTGTCACGGCACCGCTTTAACATCAGCAAAAAGCCCGATGAAAGGAGGCGAGCGTGACCACACACGAGGATGCCTACCCCTATCCCGGCGAACAATGCACCCTCTCGGTCGACCGCTACCAGATCGAGATCATGGACCATCTGGACGAGCTTCCCGCCACGGGCGCCGTCATCTTCTGCACCTTCCCCAAGGTGCGCGATGGCGTTGGATATCCCGCGCGCGTTTTTGCCATCTGCCCCGCGGCATAAGTTCCCATGCATTTGTTCTTCTAAATTCAGCCTCCGGTGTACGCCACATGCCCCAGCGGCATACAATCCATCAGGCGCCCCATATGCGGGCGCCTTTTTGTGAGGAGATGATTCACATGCAGATCAACAAGGTCGCCTTTATCGGCAAGGGCGGCGTCGGCCTGCTCTACGGCAGTATGATTGCCAAGGCCCTCGGCAATGACGCCGTCGAATACGTCATGGATGACGCGCGTTTCGAGTGCCACGTGGGCGATGCGCTCACCGTCAACGGAAAGCCCTGCGCGCTCAAGTCCATCCGCGCCAGCGAGGCAACGCCCGCCGATCTGGTCATTCTCACGGTCAAGACGACGGGGCTCAACCAAGCACTCAAGACTATGGAGCGCGTCGTGGGACCCAACACGCTCATCGCCTCGCTGTGCAACGGCATTACGAGCGAGCAAATAATAGCCGAGCGCTTTGGCTGGAAGCACACCGTCCTGGGCATCTGCCAGGGCATGGACGCCGTATTCCTTAACGGCGCGCTCACCTTTACCAATGCGGGCGAGATTCGCTTTGGCGCGGCAGCAGGCACCGAGCCCGCAACCGTCACCGCCATCGATGAGCTCTACACGCGCTGCGGCATCGCCCATACCGTCGAGAGCGACATTGTGCACCGCATGTGGGCCAAACTCATGCTCAACGATGGCATCAACCAGACCTGCATGGCCTATGGCGGGACCTACGGGAGCGCCACGGAACAGGACTCCGAGCAGCGTCGCTGCTTTGTTTCCGCCATGCGCGAGACACTTGCGGTCGCCAACGCCGAAGGCGTTGAGCTTACCGAGGCAGACCTGACGCAGATGGTGCACCTCATCGAGGGAATCGACCCCGCCGGCATGCCCTCGATGGCGCAGGACCGCATCGCACAACGTAAAACCGAAGTCGAGGAGTTCGCGGGCACCATTTGCCGCCTGGCCGCCAAACACGATATCCAAGTGCCGCAAAACGATTGGCTCTACCAGAGGATTCGCGAAATAGAAAGCAGCTGGTAGCCTCGCCCGCACGGCGACGCGCGCAATGTAAGCAGACAGTCCTTCGCGAGGATCCCATCGCTCGCGAAGGCCTGTCGCATTTAGGCCGAGGCTAAAACTGAGGCTCGTTTTGCGACTCCGGGACCTCGTCCTCGTCATCGCGGCAAAGCACCACGCCGGCGCTTCCCAACAGCGCCGCTGCAATCAAGGCGCTCACAACCACAGGAGCAGCACCCGTAGTGGACTGCAAGCCGGCAACTAACGCCGCCGTCGGACCAAGACATCCGATCAAAAGGGCAACGACGGCAATAGCGACATCTCGAGCGTTCATGGGATCACTTCCTCCACGAGAAAGACCTTGTTTCTCATGACTTAGTGTGCCCCGCGCCCATATGCCCAACGTAGTGCCACGGTAAGGGCTCTGTTAACCCAAATGCATATAAAAACGGGCGCCCCTACATTGCCCGAAAGCTCGGTAAAGACGCCCGTCCATCATGTGCAATCGATGCCGACAGATTACCAACCGGTGTAGTAATCGGTAGTTCCGGCTGCGCAACCCGAATCGTAGACCTTGCACTCGCCCTTAGAGCCCGTAAAGGTCGAGCCCTGGGACTTATCGCTCGCAGCCACCACGTAGTAGCCGTCGGAATCACGCCAAAAGCCCTCGGAATCCAGCGTCCACTCACCCGTGCGGTGGTGATACAACACGTTGCTGCTGTAATAGGTCTCGCGACGACCGTTGTAGTTATTGACGCCGCTCGAGCGCGTCAGGCCCGAGCCGTTCGCGTAATACGCAGCAGACGCGTAAGACGAGCCGGAGCCGGCGTTGTAATACGAAGCCTGAACGGCCTCGGCAGCTTCTGCCTCGACGGCCGCAGCCTCGAGCGCCTCGCGCTTAGCATCCTCGAGCGTGGAGCGAAGCTCGTCGAGCTCGGCCGACTTCGCGTCGACCTCCTCCATCGTCAAAAGACTGCCCGCACCGTCGATACAACCCTGCAGTACAGCGCGCTCGTCATCGGTGGCATAGTCACCGTACATGTTCATGATGATCTGCGCGCGGACCTCTAGGGAATCGCGCTTGGCCCCCATCGAGGCGTTCCACTCCTGCATGGAGCCAAAGCCGTCGCCACGATAGTCGACGGGCTGCATCAGGGTCGCCTCGGACGGCGTTGATCCGACCGCGTCGGACAGTGTTGCCGCGTGGGCATCGGTTACGCTGGCACCCACTAAAAGCGCCACGGCAAGCGTGGCAGAAAGGGCGGCGGCCTTCGGTTTTCGTGAATCGATCCTCATGTAGCTGGAAACCTCCGTAGTGAGTTTTTGCTGCGTTTAAGCTGCGTGTGATTCGATCGCGCTGCATAGTACCCCGAGTAAATCGCGACCTGCGGTTTTTCTCAAAAGGTGCACGTCATTTGCGTAAAACTCACATCCTCTCAACAGGAGTTTTCCACAACTCGCATGCATAAAGCATGCCAAAAACCCTGTAACAGCGCCCTTCCTATGCAAAAAAGGCGCCTGCGCAACCATTGTTCGCGCAGGCGCCTTGAGCAGGCATTTTATGCAGTTATACCTATCGAGTCGCAAGGGGCCCTTGCACAAGTCGCCTTACTCGTCCAGCGCGGCAAAGGCCTGCTTCAGATCCCAAATGATGTCCTCGGCGTTCTCGGTACCAATGGAAAGACGGATTGTAGAGGGCGTAATGTTCTGCTCGGCAAGCTCCTCGGCAGAGAGCTGGGAGTGCGTGGTGGTAGCCGGGTGCACGACGAGCGACTTGACGTCGGCCACGTTGGCGAGCAGCGAAAAGACCTGCAGGTGGTCGATGAACTTCCAAGCAGCCTCCTGGCCGCCCTTGATCTCGAAGGTGAAGATCGAGGCGCCGCCACGGGGGAAATACTTCTGGTACAGCTCATGGTCGGGGTGCTCGGGCAGGCTCGGGTGGTTCACCTTGGCAACATGGCCGTCACCGATCAGGAACTCAACGACCTTCTTGGTGTTCTCGACATGGCGGTCAACGCGCAGCGACAGGGTCTCGGTGCCCTGGAGCAGGACCCAGGCGTTAAACGGGCTAATGCAGGCGCCCTCGTCACGCAGCAAGATAGCACGGACATAGGTCGCGAAGGCAGCGGGGCCGGCGGCCTCGGTAAACGAGACGCCATGGTAGGAGGGATTGGGCTCGGCGATCTGCGCATACTTGCCGCTCGCCTTCCAGTCAAAGTTGCCGCCATCGATAATCACGCCGCCCAACGAGGTGCCGTGGCCGCCAATAAACTTAGTTGCAGAGTGAACGACGATGTTGGCGCCGTGCTCCAGCGGACGGAACAGATACGGAGTGCCGAAGGTGTTATCGACAACAACCGGAAGACCATGCTTCTTAGCGACCTCGGAGATAGCGTCGATGTTGGGGATATCGGAGTTGGGGTTACCGAGCGTCTCGAGGTAAATGACCGTGGTGTTGTCCCTGATGGCACCCTCGACCTCGTCCAGGTTGTGGGCATCGACGAAGGTGGTCTCGACACCAAACTGGGAGAGCGTGTGCTCCAGCAGGTTGTAGGAACCACCGTAGATGGTCTTTTGGGCCACCACATGGTCGCCGGCCTGAGCGAGGGCCTGCAGGGTATAGGTGATGGCGGCGGCGCCAGAGGCGACGGCAAGACCTGCAACGCCGCCCTCGAGCGCGGCAATGCGGTCCTCAAAGACGCCCTGGGTGGAGTTGGTCAGACGACCGTAGATGTTACCGGCGTCGGCAAGGCCAAAGCGGTCAGCAGCGTGCTGGGAGTTGCGGAACACATAGCTCGTGGTCTGGTAGATAGGCACGGCGCGGGAATCGGATGCGGGGTCGGCGCTCTCCTGGCCAACGTGCAGCTGCAGGGTGTCGAAACCAAAGGTGTGCTCGGGGTTGTTGATAAACTGGCTCATGATGATCTCCTTGATCGAACAAAAGTAATAAGAGTAAGAGAAGTAAGTCGCCGTCTCCTGATCACGCCGACGGGCGCAAGCAGGAGCCCGGCATTCGTCTTAGTAAGCAGTTCATATGCGGTCCTCCTTTTGACATCCCGTTCTCGTGGTCGGCTTAATTACCTACCGCCTTTGTGTGTTTTGAATAGTACGAGTATTGTTTCGCGCGGTCAATCACTTAAAAGCGCTAACCTGTTATCGGTTTTTTAGATAGCTATCGAAAGGACGGGTGCCGATGACCCTCCAGCAGCTTCGTTTTCTTATCGCCGTGGCAGAATCCGGCTCAATTAACGCCGCAGCTCAGCGCCTCTATACCGCGCAATCCAATATCTCCAACGCCGTCAAAAGCCTAGAGCAGGAGCTCCGTCTGGAAATCTTTACGCGCTCCAGCCGCGGCGTCACACTCACCAACGACGGCACCGAGCTTTTAGGCTATGCGCGCCAGGTCGTAGAGCAGGCCGATATGCTCGAGGCCCGCTACGAGGACGGCGGCACACCCCAGGCACGCCTTGCCGTCTCTGCCCAGCACTACGCTTTTTCGGTCGAGGCCTTTGTCAACGTCGTCGAGCGCTGCCGCGACAGTAAGTTTGAGTTCATCATGCGCGAGACCACCACGTCACAGATCATCGACGACGTCCGCGCATTTCGCAGCGATATCGGCATTCTGTATCTGGATGACTTTAACGCCCGCGTCCTACAGAAGGCCTTCGCCGACGCCCGCGCAAGCTTCCATCCCCTCTTCGATGCAACGGTCCACGTCTTCGTTAGCGAGCGCCATCCGCTCGCACGCCGCCCCCAGCTATCGCTTGCCGACCTTACGCCCTATACGCGCTACAGCTTTGAGCAGGGGACCTCGAACTCCTTCTATTACGCCGAGGAGCCGTTTAGCTATATCCCCTGCGACCGCAACATCCGCGTTTCCGACCGTGGCACGCTCACCAATCTGCTCATCACGTCGAACGGTTACACTTTGTCGACCGGTGTCCTCTCCAATGAAATGCAATGGGGCATGGCATCGATCCCGTTGGCAGACGCCCCAACGATGCGCGTGGGCTACATTATGCACGATGAGCGCAAGCCCTCTCCCCTGCTGCGGCAATACCTCGACGAACTCGAACGCATCATCCACGAAAACCAACCATTTGGGGACGGGATAGAAATGGCAGATTTAAAAGCCCTCTAGCTCTTGACAATTCAGGTCGCCCATCTTTCTTGGCGACAACGTCTCCACCATCCTTGTGGAGCGGCGCGCCTCGCATAAAACAGGATGGACCGGGCGCTACAATAGACAGCCGCAAGAGAGGAACTCGACGAAAGGAAGTCTGTGAAGGTCATCATCTATACCGACGGCTCGGCTCGATCCAATCCGGGACGCGGTGGCTACGGCGCCGTGCTCAAATACACCAACCCCGCCGGCAAGACCTTCACCTCCGAGCTTTCGCGTGGCTACGCCAAGACCACCAACAACCGCATGGAGCTCATGGCGGTCATCGTGGCGCTCGAGGCGCTCAACCGTCCCTGCGAGGTGGAGGTCCACTCCGACTCGCAGTACGTCGTCAACGCCTTTAACAGGCACTGGATCGACGGCTGGAAAAAGCGCGGGTGGAAAACTGCCAACAAGCAGCCCGTTAAGAACCGCGACCTGTGGGAGCGCCTGCTTGCCGCAAAGAGCAAGCATAAGGTGGAGTTCATCTGGGTTAAGGGGCATGCCGGCCACGAGCTCAACGAGCGCTGCGACGAGCTCGCCACCACCGCGGCCGATGGAGTCAACCTCGATATCGACACCGGCTTTAACGAGAGCGACCTGTAATAGCGTTTTCGCGCAGCTTTATATCCCCACGCGCTACACTCATCCTGTAGACCAAAACAACGCAAGGGGGACGTATGCTGCGCATCGCGACCATCGGCACATCCATGATCACCGACGACTTTATCCAGGTCGTCAATGCCAACGACCAGGCTGTATTCGTAGGCACGCTCTCGCGCAACGCCGAGCGCGGCGCCGCCTTTACTGCCGAGCACGGCGGCGAGCGAAACTTTACTTCACTTGATGAGCTTGCAGCAGCCGCCGACGTCGACGCCGTCTATATCGGCAGCCCAAACGCACTTCACTACGAGCAGGCCCTTGCCTGCATCGCCAGCGGCAAGCACGTCATCGTCGAGAAGCCCTTCTGCGCCACCGAGGCGCAGGCGCTGGAAGTCTTCCGCGCCGCCGAGGCGGCGGGCGTCGTAGCCCTCGAGGCCATGCGCCCGCTCCATGACCCCGCTTTCCACGCCATCGAGGACGCCCTGGGCGAGATTGCGCCCATTCGTCGCGCCTCACTGCGCTTTGGCAAGTATTCTTCACGCTACAACGAGGTTCTCGCGGGACGCGCCACCAACATCTTCGACTGCCACATGGCCTCGGGCTCCCTCATGGATATTGGCGTCTACACCGTCGAGCCCATGGTCGAGATCTTCGGCATGCCCTCCGGCCTTACGAGCATGGCTACTCTGCTCGACCCCACCACGCAAGAGCTCACCCATGGCCCCATCGATGGCTGCGGTTCCATCCTCGCCAGCTACGGCGGTGGCCGTATCTCCGTCGAGCTCGCGCACTCCAAAATTACGAATGACCTACTGCCCTCGCAGATCGAAGGCGAGCGTGGCACTATCCAGATTGACCATCTGTCCACGCCCCGCAACGTCCGCATCGACTATCGCGGCGATGTCGTACGCGGCTCGGCGACCGAGGCGCCGCGCGAACAGAGCGACAACGGCCGCGTACTCGACCTGCCCAAATCGAGCAACACCATGGAATACGAACTCGCAGACTTTATCACCGCCATCGGCGGCATCGATAACGTCAAGGAAGAGATTTGGGAGACCCCGGCGGGACGTCACGAGCTTGGCCACTATCGCGATGTCACGCTTGTCTCGCTGCGCATCATGGATGCCGTGCGCCAACAGGCCGGCATTACCTTCCCCGCCGATTCTGTCAAGCAGGCCTAGCGATGGGTATTTTCGACAAGCTTTTCTCGGGCGTCGCCGGCGGCAGCCGCGAGCCCCAAAAGCCCTCTGGCGTCGAGCTCGAGCTGCGCCGCAGGCTTACTGTGCTCGCAAGCGACGAGGCCACTCAAGACACTCCCCTGCGCTATTTCCTGCGCTGGGAGGGGCAAGTCCAAGGCGTTGGCTTTCGCTTTACCAACACCAACCTCGCGCAGGCACGCGCACTCACCGGCTGGGTGCGTAACATGGAAGACGGCTCAGTCGAGATGGAGATACAGGGAGCTCCGGCAAACATCCTATCTCATCTCGAGGCGCTTCATGCCTCCTACGAGCGCATGGGAACGCGTTTTCGCCTCGTAGACGCTCAGGTCCGAGCCCCACTTGCCAATGAAGACGGTTTCACTCCTCATTATTAGTATTGTGTGCTAAATACGGTATCATTTACCTACGACCGTTAATAGAAAAGAGGCGAGGCGCATGGCGGTGCAAAGAAGGAATACCAGGCAGCGAAAGCTAGTTCTTGATGCCGTGCGCCAAAGCTACAACCATCCCACCGCCGACGAAATCTACAACGTCGTGCGCGCCCAGGATGACAAAATCAGCCGCGGTACGGTCTACCGCAACCTCAATCTCTTGACCGATGCCGGGGAGATTCTCTCGATTAAAACGCCGGGCGGCAGCCGCTTCGATCGTGCCATCGAACCGCATGCGCATATCATCTGCACCTCGTGTGGCCGCGTCATCGATGTGCCGCTCCCCTTCAATACCCAGCTCGACGCCAGAGCATCCGAACAAATCGGATGGAGCGTCAGCTCGCACTACACCATCTTCGAAGGCCTCTGCCCCAACTGTAGGTAGATTTTGGGACATGCCTTAAAAACAACTTTTTCACCGATTGCGGCAAAAGAAAGATTTCCAGGCATGTCCCAAATGTCTACTCAGCAAGTAGGCGACGCAGCTCTTCTTCGACCGTGCGCACGTAACGGACGCGGTCGTTGATACCGCGCATACTGGGATTGCAGCTCTCCATCAGATAGGGATGGCCCACCACGTTGAGCATGTCGCGGTCGTTTTCATTATCGCCAAACGCCATCATTTCGTTAGGTGAGATCCCCAGCGCACGACCATAATCGGCAAGCGCGGACCCCTTGCCCGAATCAAAGCCGATAAAGTCGGTCCATTCGGTTCCCGACGTCATCACATCGACCCGGTCGCCAAAGCGACGGACGAAATACTCCAGCGCCGCCGGCTGCTCTGTCTCGGGCGTTTGAAACGCGATCTTAATGACGTCCTCGTCGATGTCCTCGGGACGGTCGACCACCGCCACATCGCAATGGACCTCGTAGCGCAAATGGTCGACGAATGCATCGTTGCCGCTCATGGTGTAGAGGTGCCCCTCGCAGGAAAGGGTCACGTCGGCACGGGGATACGCAACCACGGCATTCGCGATATCCATAGCAAGGTTACGCTCCATGGAACGCTTGACAACGGCACGCCCCTCGCTCATCACGAGGGCTCCGTTTTCGCATACATAGGCGAGATCATCGGCCACCGGGGCAAACAGATAGCGCAAGCTCGCATATTGACGGCCGCTCGCCGGCATAAACACGATGCCACGACGATGCAGCTCATCGATGAGCTCAAAGGCCTCGGAACGCGGCTCGCACTCCCCCGGATGCAGCAACGTGCCGTCCAAATCGCATGCAATCAGCTTGATTCCCTCAAGACCCATATGCTTTCCCCCACAGCACCTCATCAACAGCAAGACGGACTTTGAATAGCTGCCTCTCAAAGTCCGTCTTGCTCATACGCACGTTAACCGCGCGCCTTTTTTACGATCGTAAAGTCGGGAGCCATACTCACGACGACCTCCGCCGCACTCGACGCAAAGCGCCGGTCCGTATCGAGTTCACGGGTAACCACCGAGAGCCGAACACCCTCGACGCCCCGGAGCATGCGGCCCAAAACAGGCTGCACCGGCGTATACATGCGCACGGTATGCTCGTCCGAATCGCCTCGGAAAAGCGGCGCGTGCATATTGCCGATCTCCCAACACGCATGCGCGAGCGCAATCGGATCCATGCGGTCGACTTCGACCAAATAGACCTCGGCGCCGCGCAGGCGCACGACAACCGCCACGGGCACCATGCCCGAACGGTCGATGGCGAGCACGTCGCCGTCGGCAAGACGACTGCCGTCGGCAGCATCTAGCCGAACATCGACCGTGCGCCCCAGCTCCGTCACGCCCGCAAACGCGCAAACATCAGCCTGGTCCCAATCGAGCAGCAGCTCGTCAACTTCAAAGATGCCACCCAGCTCCCGACGAAGCAGGAGTTCATAGGACGGATCGTTGAGATTTCCCAAGCATGTCGTCGAAACCAAGCGTTCAGGCATACTCTAACCCTCGACCTCGACGAGCTCGATATCAAAGTTGAGATCCTTGCCGGCCAGCTCGTGGTTAGCATCGAGCGTCACGGCCTCGGGCGTCACATCGATGACAACGGCAGGGACAGGCATGCCGCTCGGCGTGGACAGGAAGAGCTTCATGCCCTTCTCGATCTGCTCGATGTTGGGAACCTGCTCAGCCGGGAAGGTGATAACCATCTCGGGATTGTGCTCGCCGTAGGCATCGGCAGCAGGAATGTGCACGGTCTTCTTCTCGCCCACCTGCATGTCGACAACGGCGGCATCGAAGCCCTTGATCATCTGACCGGCACCGCAGGTGAACTCCAGCGGCTCGCCGCGATCGTAGGAGCTATCGAACTGCGTGCCGTCGTCGAGCGTGCCGCGATAATGAGTCTTGACCTTCTTGCCCTGGTTGGACATGGAAACCTCCGTGATAAGGGCGGCACACAACGCGGGCCGCCATGAACGTATGGCGCTAACTATACCCTAGTCATACAATTCGAAGACAGTTTGCAAAGAAACGCTGCAACCGGAGGAACCATGGCATATCCCGTATTTGACTTGCACTGCGACACCGCCGACCGCATCGGCTGGGCCACACTCGATCTCGACCTGCGCTTTACCGCCGGCACCGACGGTTATTTCCCCGGCGACGAGACGCATCCGCAAGATTTCGACCTCATCGAGGGCAACGCCTGCGCCATCTCGCTCGCAAAGATCGGCAACACGCCGTGGGCACAGTGCTTCGCCACGTTTATCCCCGACGAGATTCCCACCGCCCACGCCGCGCGCTTCCAGGCGCAGATCATGGCGCATATGAGCGGCCAGGCAATGCTCAACCACGACCGCATGGTCAACGTGCGCAGCGCCGCTGACATTCGTCCCGCGCTCAAGGACGGCAAGGTCGCCTGCATCCACACCATCGAAAACGCCACGTTCTTTGCCGAGGACCCCGCACTGATCGAGGTGCTCAAGAGCTTGGGCGTACTCATGTCATCACTCAGCTGGAACGCGCAGGGGCCGCTCGCGAGCGGACACGATACCCACGCCGGCCTCACCGCCGCCGGCATCGAGGCACTTACGCAGATGGAGCACGCCGGCATGGTGCTTGACGTCTCCCATCTCAACGATGAGTGCTTTGACGAGGTCGCCGTCCGCGCCACGCGTCCCTTCGTCGCCAGCCACTCCAACTCCCGTGCGGTTTGCGGCGCCAAACGCAATCTTACCGACGACCAGTTCCGCACCATTCGCGACATGGGTGGCATCGTCGGCCTCAACTACTGCAGCGAGTTCCTTTCCAACGACGCAACCGACAAGACCGCCGCAGACGTCACCTTCGATCAGCTGGCGGCACATATCGAGCACTGGCTCGACCTGGGCGGCGAGGACGTCATCGCGCTCGGCGGCGACTGGGACGGCGCCACGGTGCCCGCTTTCCTCTCCGATGCCAGCAAGATGCCCGAGTTCCAGAACATGCTCTCCAAGCATTTTGGCAAGACCGTGATGCAAAAGCTCTGCAGCGACAACGCGCTTGCCTTCTTTGAGCGTTATTAATTTCACATCCCTTGAGCGGGCCGGCATGCCGAACGGTCGACATGCCGGCCCGTCCCCAATCTGAAGGACCGCTTTTGACGCAGCAGTTTACGATTTCCGTATCCCGACCGGATGGGATGCCCATCCCCGTCGTCGTTACCAAAAAGCGCGTCAAGAACTTCAACCTACGCGTCACATCGAGCGGTGAGGTCCACGCAAGCGCACCGCTCGGTGCCACCCGCGAGCGTATCGAAGCATTTGTGAAGCGCAACAGCGCCTGGATTATCAGCCGACTTGCCCAGCGCGAGCAACGTCAGGCGACGGAGCGAGAGCCGCTCAGCCCCTCGTCCATCATTGCGCTTTGGGGCAAGCCCATCACGGTACAAGATGCGCTCGATCACAACTTTGCATCACCCGCACCGCGACCCAAACAGGCCACCTTCGCAAGTTTTATGGGTACCGACGAGCCAGACGAACACCCACAGGCCAAGCGGCACGCAATCCTCGACGGCCTAACGCCCGATGAGCTCCAAGCCCGCATCGACCAGCTCTATACATCCGAGGTCACCACGGCGCTGCGCGATATGGTGCGCACATACGAAATCGCAATGGGTGTCGTCGCTTCCCGCGCTTCCGTGCGCAGCATGAAAACGCGCTGGGGCTCGTGTACGCCCAAAACCGGTGCCATTCGCATCGCACGCGAGCTTGCCGCCTACCCCGTCGAGTGCCTTGACATGGTTGTCGCCCACGAGCTCGTCCACTTGCTCGAGCCAAGCCACAATCAGCGGTTTCACGCCCTGCTCGACACGTACTGCCCCAACAATAGAGCTCTGTCGCAGCGGCTCAAGCAGCCACCCATAGAGACGTATTAGAACCGGTTAGCGCACGCGCTCGATCTCGACACCGCAGCTTGCCAGGGGAAGACCGACGGGCGCCCAAGGCTTATCGAGCTTAACACGCACGCCGAGCAGCAGAGGGTAACGACGTAGCAGCATCTGGGCCACGCCCTCGGCTGCGGCCTCGATGAGCTTAAACGTATGCTCGCGCAGATAGCCATCGACATCGTGGCACACTGAGCCGTAATCAATCGAGGCATCCAGGTTATCGTGCTCCCCTGCTGCACGCAGGTCGGCATAGAGCACCAAGGACACGATGAACTTCTGACCCAGGGCGTTCTCCTCGGGATACACGCCGTGGTTGGCAAAGACCTCAAGACCTTCAACGGTGATGCGATCGGCATGGCGCAGATCGTCATAGCTCACGTGGGGCACCGCCGTTGCGGTGGATATTTCGCCCCTTCCACGGCGGGCGAGCTCGGCGCCTTCAGTCTTGGTTGCATTCTCGGGCAGTTTCTTGTTGGTCATCGCGATCGTCTCCTTCGTTTAGAACCCCGACCGCGCAAACCAACTACACGCGAATCGACAGGTTCTTTTTATCATCGCTCCAGTTGCAGGCATTGCGCGCGGGGCATGCAAAGCAAGCGCGCGACGCTTTGTCAGCTGCATAGAGCAGACGCTCAAGCGGTTGGCTGTTCACGCGCAGCTTTCTATGGCCTAAAATGGCCGTCTTAATGGCCGCGGCATCGGCCGGATCAAATGCCACGTCATCGGGCATGCCGCCAAGAATCGCATCAGCGACGCGCTCGCTTGCAACATCATGGGATATACCCGATTCATACTGTTCATCTTTGCCGATATCGTGAAGAAGTGCCGTGGCGTAGATGACCTCGCGGTCAAATTCGAGCTGTTCCTCAAGATTCTTAATCCACATAATGCGCGCGACATCCAGCAGATGGTCAATACCGTGGCGGCAAAAGATGCGCCCCGATTCCAACTGTGCAATGTTGCCCAGGTGCCGCCGGAACAGCCCGTTGGCACAAATGTAATCAATGCGAGGCATGGCGCCAAAGGGAGTCAGGCCCGAAGGCATAAAGCCGCGACGCGGCGTCCCCTCATCGGTCTTCGATGTAAAGTCGTTGACGACTCTCATGGTTAGCGGTCCAGCATCCTAAAGAATCGCTCCTCGAGCGCGGGATCGGTCTCAAAGACACCGCGACGAGCAAGCGTTACGGTCTTGGTACCGGGCTTTTGCACGCCGCGCATGGTCATGCACATATGCTCGGCTTCCATCAGCACGATCGCCCCTTGGGGAGCAAGATATTCCATGAGGGCATCGGCAACCTGCGCGCACAGCTGCTCCTGCAGCTGCAGACGACGGGCATAGACCTCAACCGTGCGAGCAAGCTTAGACAGACCCGCCACGCGACCGTTAGGGATATAGCCGATCGCAGCCTTGCCATAAAACGGCAGCAGATGGTGCTCGCACAGCGAGTAAAACGTAATGTCACGCTCGATAACCAAATCGTTCGAAGCGACGGCAAAGGTTTTGGACAGGTGCTCCTCGGCACTCCGGCCCATACCGCCGGCAATCTCGCCATACATACGGGCGACGCGTGCCGGGGTCTCCAGTAAGCCCTCACGAGTTGGGTCCTCGCCTATACCTTCAAGCAGCAGCTTAATAGCAGTCTCGACTTTTTCCTGATCGACCATCTGGGCCTCACTTTTTTCGATTTCGCGTTCGCGCTATGGTACCACGCTGGAACGCAACCTCTTCCAGCTACATAGTATGGGTCGAATAGACCGGATCGTCCCGCCAAAGCTCCACAGCGTCGCAAAGCGCAACGCCCTCGCGCGCAGCACGAGCGCGCGTGGCGTTCATGTCGATCACGCGCTGATTGCTCGAGCCCCTAAAGCGCAACGAAATATCGTACAGATCTTGAACGAACGGACCGTCCACCAGCATGTCGAGGCAAGCAAGGATACGGTCCGTCACGTCGGTATGGTGACGGCCGCCCGGCATTAGTTCCTCGAGCACGTCACCGGTAAAGCACCAAATGGTCTTCCCAGACTCCACAGGGTAGGTCGCACGCACGCGTTCGATAAAATCAACGAGCCCCGCCTGGTTCTCGGGTTCCATAGGCTCCCCGCCCAGAATCGTCAGGCCATCAATAAAGGGATGATCAAGACTATCGATGATTTTGTCCTCGACGGCACGATCGAACGGTTCACCCGCGGCAAAGTCCCACGCGACGGAGTTAAAACAATTCTTGCACCCACGACGGCACCCACTCACAAACAGAGAAGTACGAACGCCTTCTCCATCAGCAATGTCGAAATACTTAATGTTCGCGTAGTTCATAGGTAACCTTCCTGGGGGTCTGGAGCATATCATCCCGTCCTCAAACATTCTCGGCCTTCGGCCTGCGAAACTGCGGGCGGGACGATATGCTCCAGACCCCTCGCGAGCGACACTCGGTGAACGAAGCGAACATCGAGTATGGGGTTCGAGGTCCAATAAAAACTGGGTTGCGGCTCAGCCGCCATCGCAAGTAAATCGCAGCTGCAGCTCGAATTATTTCCGCCAAAAACTTCGAGGAGTGAGCAGACCGCATGCTGCATCTCAGCTACATCAACTTGGCTGCCCCGTAGCGAGACCCCGGACCTTTGCTCGATATGAGTTCCGCACGAACAGGAGGCGCCAGTGGCGCCTCCGTCGTGAGCCAAGACTGTCCGAAATAGCGAGTAAAGGTCCGGGCCTCGCTACGGGGCAGCCTGGGATGGTTATTAGAGATGCAGCACGCGGTCGCGGATCTCCTCGGTTCGACCCTGGTTCCAGAACTGGGTACCGATGTAGCCGCACGTGCGACGGGCGACATTCATCTTCTCCTGGTCACGATTGCCGCAATTGGGGCACTCCCACACCAGTTTGCCATCGTCCTCGACAATGCGAATCTCGCCGTCATAGCCGCACACCTGGCAGTAATCGCTCTTGGTGTTGAGCTCGGCGTACATGATGTTGTCGTAGATGTACTGCATTACGCGAATGACCGCCTTGAGGTTGTCCTGCATGTTGGGAACCTCAACGTAGGAGATAGCACCGCCCGGCGAAAGCTGCTGGAACATGCCCTCAAACTTAAGCTTGTCGAAGGCATCGATCTCCTCGGACACGTGGACGTGATAGCTGTTAGTAATGTAGCCCTTGTCCGTCACGCCCGGGATAATGCCGAAACGGCGCTGCAGGCACTTGGCGAACTTGTAGGTCGTCGACTCAAGCGGGGTGCCGTACAGCGAGAAGTCGATATCGCTTTCGGCCTTCCACTCGGCGCACTTGTCGTTCATGTGCTGCATGACGGCCATGGCAAACGGCGTGCCCTCCTTCTCGGTATGGCTGTGGCCCGTCATGTACTTGACGCACTCATACAGACCGGCGTAACCCAGGCTAATGGTGGAATAGCCGCCCACGAGCAGCTTGTCGATCGTCTCGCCCTTCTTAAGGCGCGCCAAGGCACCGTACTGCCAAAGAATCGGCGCAGCATCCGAAAGCGTGCCCATCAGGCGCTCATGACGGCACAGCAGGGCGCGGTGGCACAGCTCAAGGCGCTCATCGAAGATCTTCCAGAACTTGTCCATGTCCTGATGCGAGCTCAGCGCAACATCGGGCAGGTTGATGGTCACAACACCCTGGTTAAAGCGACCATAGTACTTAGGCTTGGTCGGGTCATAGTTCAGAGCGTTGGCGACATTGTTAAAGCCGTTGCCCGAACGGTCGGGCGTCAGGAAACTGCGGCAACCCATGCAGGTATAGCAATCACCGTTGCCGGCGGTCTCGCCCTTAGACAGCTTGAGCTCGCGCATCTTCTTCTCGGAGATGTAGTCGGGCACCATGCGCTTGGCGGTGCACTTGGCGGCGAGCTTGGTCAGATAGAAGTACGGCGAATCCTCGCGGATGTTATCGTCCTCGAGCACGTAGATGAGCTTGGGGAACGCCGGGGTGATCCACACGCCGGCTTCGTTCTTAACGCCCTCATAGCGTTGACGAAGCGTCTCCTCCACAATCATGGCAAGGTCGTGCTTCTCCTGGGGCGTACGGGCCTCATTGAGATACATAAAGACCGTCACGAACGGCGCCTGGCCATTCGTGGTCATAAGGGTCACGACCTGATACTGAATCGTCTGGACGCCGCGACGAATCTCATCGCGCAGGCGTTCCTCAACGACCTCGCGAACCTTCTCGGCAGATGCCGAAACACCGAGCTCCTCAAGCTCGCGAGCAACCTCGCCGCGAATCTTTTGACGGCTCACCTCAACGAACGGGGCGAGATGGGTCAGCGAAATAGACTGACCGCCGTACTGGGAGGAAGCAACCTGGGCGATAATCTGCGTCGCGATGTTGCAGGCGGTCGAAAAGCTGTGCGGCTTCTCGATCAGCGTGCCCGAGATAACGGTGCCGTTCTGGAGCATGTCCTCCAGGTTCACCAGATCGCAGTTGTGCATGTGCTGGGCAAAGTAATCCGAATCGTGGAAATGGATCAGACCCTCATTATGGGCATCCACGATCTCCTGGGGCAGCAGCACGCGTTGGGTCAGGTCCTTGGAAATCTCGCCGGCCATATAGTCGCGCTGAACGGAATTGACGGTCGGATTCTTATTGGAGTTCTCCTGCTTAACCTCTTCGTTATTGCACTCGATCAGCGACAGGATCTTGTCGTCGGTCGTGTTCTTTTGGCGCTTCAGGCTCTGAACATAACGATAGATGATGTAGCGGCGAGCGACCTCGTAGCAGTCGAGACGCATGATCTCGTCCTCGACCAGATCCTGGATCTCCTCGACCGATACGGTATGGCCGGCCTTCTCACATGCCTCGGCGACGTTTTGCGCCGCATAGATCACCTGGCGGTCGGTAAGACGAGAGCCCTCCTCGACCTCCAAGTTGGCGGCGCGAATCGCATTGACGATCTTATCGATGTCAAAGGCAACCTCGGTACCGCTGCGCTTGATGATCTTCATCCTCTTGCCTCTTTCGCGTCGTAATCCCATTGCGCTTCAGAGCCAAACGATGCCTGGCAGGGCTTGTCCCTGTCTTGCGGCGCCGTCGCGCAATCTGTGTTCTCGATAAACCATAGGTCCTCATGCGGACAATCCTCGCGGCCGATCAAGCGGCTCAAAGGCGTGTCCAAATGGGACGAACAAGGTCTTCGTTCTCTGTCCGCCATCTATCATACGACAAAGACGCCTCTATATCCTGTATTCTTTTTTTAGGTCAAACACAACATATAGTGTTTCAGCAGGTCAAAGCAATTGGTCATTTTACAGACACATTAATTATGAGGGTTTCTTGGCAAGTCGGTAAAACGTTACCAACGCGGCTACCTGCAAGGCAGTTATAAAACCCCCTCGTCAAGCCGCCGACAAATCCTATCAAAACCAAGCCGCTCACGCGAAAAGAATCCAAAAGATTATGCTTGACCAACATGTTGCGGTCGAATGCCGGCGGACGGAGCGACGGGGCTGCAAACGCTCGGAAGACTACAGCCCCGGCACCCCGTCCGCCGGCATTCGATAGGCGCGGAGCTATTAGTTCTCTTCGCGAGCTATCATGCGGCCGAGAGCCGCTGTAAAGGGATCGAGCAGCACGCCGGCGATAACCACAAAAGCCCACCCCTTTGTGACAAGGCCCGCCCAGCGCGCGAAGAACGTACGGCCTTCAATCGTTCCGAATCCTCCCTGGAAGGCAATCTCGCCAAAACCGATCACCATAAAAGATTGCGCGGGGGTCAACCATGGAAACGCGGGCGACGTGCACGGTTATGATCAAAATAATCATCTCCAACGAGACCAAGAGGCCAATAACGACAAATTATGCTGGGCAGCAAATGCAACGTGAAAAAGCGACCGAGGTCGATAATTTGACGGCATATTATGTGTGTTTATAACAAAACAGTCCAGAAGCAAAGCCTCTGGACTGCGAACATTTGGTGGGCGTTACAAGATTTGAACTTGTGACCTCTTCCGTGTCAGGGAAGCGCTCTCCCCCTGAGCTAAACGCCCAAATGGAGCGGACAACGGGGCTCGAACCCGCGACCCCAACCTTGGCAAGGTTGTGCTCTACCAACTGAGCCATGTCCGCTTACGGGGATTAATCTTACGTGATACCCGCATCCTATGCAAGAACTTTTTTTGAAAAGTTTTGCGACGCCCTCGCGAACCTCACGAAGACATCAGCCACCTCAAAAAGGCCGAGCTCCTCACCCTGATACACGTATACCGAGCCCGGAAGCGCCAGCTCAAGCAAAAGGGCCGCCCGCGCGCGGCGCTCGCCGAGTTCACGGCCCTCGTCATAAGACGACCCGTCGCGTAAGAGCCAGTCGAGCGCAATCTGGTGGTAGCGCGTCGCCTTGATTTGCGGCAGGGCATAGCGCGTCGCCACGCGCGATAGATCTCGTGGACCTCGTTGCGGTCCCACAGCGGATGGGTGCCGTCGTCAACCATGTCATCGCCCTCGGCGAGATGCCACCGGTCGAGGTCATCGCGGTCGAGGTCCTTGGCGAGACCGTGCGCCACATCAATGCGAAAGCCATCAACGCCTCGATCGCTCCAAAACGTCAGGACGTCGCAAAAGAACGCATGAACCTCGGGGCATGACCAGACAAAGTCCGGCCGCTCGGGCGTAAACATATGCAGCTACCACTGACCGTCCGCAACACGCGTCCAGGCGGGGCCGCCAAAGTTGGCATTCCAATTGGTGGGAGGCAGCTCGCCATGTTCGCCGCGACCATCGCGGAAGATATAACGGGCGCGCTCGGGCGATCCGGGGCCGGCGGCAAAAGCGGCTTTGAACCAGGGGTGCTGGTTGGATGAATGATTGGGCACGATGTCGACGATGACCTTGATGCCGCGCGTGTGAGCCGCAGCGACCATGTCCTCGAAGTCGTCAAGCGAGCCGAGACGTGGGTCGACATCGCAGTAATCCGCCACATCATAGCCACCATCGACAAGAGGCGATGGGTAAAACGGGCTCAACCAGATGGCCTCGATGCCCAGCCGCTCAAGATAGTCCATCTGCTGGGTAATGCCCACGATGATACGCCCAAAGCTGATATTCGCGGCAAACAACGCCACAGCCACGCCCCAAGACGCTCGCTCCCTCTCGGCTTCGAGCATCCCGGGACGAATCGAACGATTAGTGAAAAGAACGGAAAACCCACTCCCCCGGCCACGACAGCGAGCGGGCTCCGGGTGCCCCAGGTTGCCGCGAAAGAGGAGGGAAGCGTACTTTATGTACGCGACCGACGATTGAGGGGCAAGATGGGGTGCCCGGGGCTCGCGCAGCGTCAACAAAAAACGCGGTTCGTTAGAACCGCGTAAGATAGTTGGAGCGGACAACGGGGCTCGAACCCGCGACCCCAACCTTGGCAAGGTTGTGCTCTACCAACTGAGCCATGTCCGCATATGTAAAACAAAACGGGCGCCGGAGCGCCCGGATGTTGCCTGGAGGCGAAGCCCGGATTCGAACCGGGGGTAAAGGCTTTGCAGGCCTCTGCCTTACCACTTGGCCACTTCGCCGAAAAAGGACCGTTAAGAACGGTCCGGAAATGCAAT
This sequence comes from Collinsella sp. Sow4_D11, assembly GCF_052116465.1. Classification (NCBI taxonomy): domain Bacteria; kingdom Bacillati; phylum Actinomycetota; class Coriobacteriia; order Coriobacteriales; family Coriobacteriaceae; genus Collinsella; species Collinsella sp. Sow4_D11. The sequence goes on from NZ_JBQKLA010000002.1 coordinate 119,147, forward strand.
GGAGCGGACAACGGGGCTCGAACCCGCGACCCCAACCTTGGCAAGGTTGTGCTCTACCAACTGAGCCATGTCCGCTTGCGGGTTATTAATTTACGCGAGTTATCCAAAAGACGCAAGTACTTTTTTCAAAAAAGTTGCCCAAAGCAAGTTCACGCAGGAAAATCATGTCAACCCAAAGCGCTAAGCGCACGATTCCAATGCCGAACTAAACAGCTTCACCATCCGAACGCGTGTGCCGGCACCATCCGTGCGACGGGCAACCTCCACATTATCGACGAGCATGCGCATAAGCTTGATACCGCGTCCGCGTTCCTCGGATGCCATAGGTTCGCTCGCCCCATCGATAGAATAGCCAGAACCTCGATCAAGCACCTCAAGCACAACACGGTCCCCATAGGCCTGAATCGTCAGGATGCAGCCAACACCGCCCGCATGGTCATATGCGTTACCCAATGCCTCCCCCAACGCTAATGCGACGTCATAGCGCTCATCACGCCTCAGGGGAAGCGATTCGAGAAGCTCGGCCACACGGTGCCGATAATACGGGAGATTCTCGATGCCTCGCTGCACCTTGACGCTCTTGCTCCATCGCGGCAACTCCCCCACCGGAATGGCGGGAATCGACTCCCGCACCGGACCCGCAACATGAAGGATGTCGACAAGTCGGGCAATCTCCAAAAAGCGAACGACCTCATCGGAGGCGTTAACAAGCGAAAGCAGCCCTTCTCGTCTCATAAGCTCTCTGGCACGCGTAAGCAAAAACGCCAAACCCGTCGAGTCGATAAAACCCACGGTCTGGCAATTGATGACAACACGGCGCACGCCCCGGTCGATTAAATTATCCAACCGTCGGCGCAGCTCGGGCACCGAGGCGATATCGATATCGCCCGGTGGCGCCAAAACCGCTATGTCATTCCACTCATTCATGCGACCATGGTTCCCCAAAAGAGCTCGCTCGATGCAAACTTTTCTGCAACCGTTAGGATTCTGTATGCCCAACGTCGCGACCTACGATCGACCCCGTAAAAACTCAAGGGACACCAATGCAATGTCATCGTCCAGCGCCGAGTCGGTAAAGCGGTCAAGCTCGCCCAAGACCTTACCGCAGATGCCCGATACGCCCTCACCCGAAACAGAGAGTAGAAGGTCGCGCAGGCGTTGCTCGCCAAAGAAAGCACCCGAGCGGTCGCGCGCTTCGATCGTTCCGTCGGTATACATAAACAGCATGTCACCAGGATCGAACGTAAACACGCCCGTCTCGTACACCATGCTCTCAAAGGCACCGATCACGCCCGATTGGCACCCAAGGAGCTCCACTTCTCCCCCGCAGGTCTCTCCTCCGCCATGCGGCGTCGACGACGGCCTAATGACCATAGTGGGAGGATGTCCCGCAGAGCAATAGGTAGCGCGGCCCGCTTTAAGATCAATCTTGGCGATAAACGCCGTCACAAACGTCTCGACCCTCGAAAAGCCCATGAGCATGCTATTGAGCGAGCGGGCCATGCGAGCGGGTCCCGCACCCTCCCAGGCATAAGCCGTCAACGCCGTCTTGACGAGCGCCGACATCGACGCCGCCTCAATTCCTTTGCCGGAGACATCGCCCAATATCATAACGGCGCAATCGTCGGGAAGACGGACAAGCGTATAGAAGTCACCACCAACCAACGCCGAATTCGTTGCCGACAGGTATACCGAATCGGTTGCGATGCCCGGAACGTCGCCTAGCGAATTTCTCATGCCAATCTGAAGCGTCTGAGCGATATGACGCTCTTCACGCTTTTGAGACTCGCCCTCATAGATCAGCTCAAAGTCGTGTGCCAAATGCACCATGTAGTCGTATTCAAGGTCGTCGATTGGCTCCTGGCTGCCATCACGGAGCAGCAAAACGCGCCTCGTCGGTCCCTTGGCGATATCAGCGGGCACGATTGCATCGTTGCTTCGCGTACCATCCGCCTCCGAGCGGCAGCGCCCCGCCTCGATACCGGAATCGACATAAAGTCCCTGACACGGCAGGCCGTGGGCTCTCAACCATGCGCCCATAGTCGTGGATTCGTCCACGCGCGTAAGGCGCACGTGCTTGAGGTCGTCGGCGCTCGTCCCGCCCAGCACCGATGTCTCAAATCCATCGGAAATTGCCCCCAGGCGCGCCGCCGGCGTCGTGACAGAAAAGAAGAGTGACTCCGGATCGCCCGGCAATGCCACACGACTGCCGCCTTCAAAATCGATGACATAGGTTCCGAGGCCCGCATCATACTCCACGGGGCAGAAATGGCAACTGAGCACAGCGCAGATTTCGGTCGACACCGCACGCGAGGCGGCAATAGGATCATCGAGATAGGCAAACAACTCATCGCGCAGCACGTTGAGAGAACGGCCAAGCTCTGCCGTGCGACGTGAACGCAGACTCGATGCCATGCCGACTAGTTGGATGGAGAGATAATCGCAAATGACCTCGAGCACGTTGACATCATAGGCAAGCGGCGCCTGCGGACGTTTCCAACCGACCTCCAACACACCGAGCACCTGAGTGCCATAAAACACGGGAAGACATATCTCGCTGCGGTATGGAGGCATATCTTGCACGCGTAGCAGGTGCTTAGAACGATTATCCAGGTCCATAAACATACCCGAGGCAACCCTATCGCCCTCGAGGTCCTGCTGAATCGACAGGCGGCAGGCACGAGACTCACGGAGCACATACGTCGGGATGCCCGCACCATACGGCATAAACTCGGGCAGGTAGCTGTCATACAGCTCCTTGGAAACACCGCGAAGCTTAAAACCGCCGCTCTCAGAAAAATAGATGGCAGCACCCGAGGCATCGAGGGTTCCTACAAGCTGGTTCAAAACGGTATCCAACAAACTAGGCAGCTCATCGGAGCCCACCGTGCTCATAATGACCGACAACGTGCCCGAGAGGCGCTTATTCGCCACTCTGAGCTCCGAAAGCGCACGCTTGAGCTGACGGTCATGCGAATACTGCTCTTCGATACTATGGAGCGCCACGAGAACACGCGGCGCACGGCGGCCAAAGATACGAGGCGGCGTAACCGAGCCGGCACAAACTAGGACGGGAATAAAGGAGCCGTCACTGAGCTTAAGCATCAACTCGCTCTCGGTACCATTGGTCTCAAAAGGAAGACGATGTTCTGTCGCTCGTTCAAATGCTGACGAGTACAAGAGATCTTTAACGTCCCCGTTGATCACATCGGAACGTTCCTCGCAGATCAAGTCGAGCAAGCGATTGTTTACATGCAAAATGGTTCCGTCGAGCTCGCAGATAATGACAGCATCGCTCGTAATATCGACCAATTGGGCAACGTCAACCCACTCATTGCGCTCAAGCGTTTCCATCGTGAACCTCACCGTCTATCGGTAACAAAAAAGCCTCCGAAGAGGCTTCTCAAATGCGATGGTGTCGGAGGCGGGACTTGAACCCGCATGACCAAAAAGCGGTCACTAGCACCTCAAGCTAGCGCGTCTGCCAATTCCGCCACTCCGACATGCTATATTGTTGATTCGCAGTTCGTTTTGTTGGACCCGCGCTTTCAACGAGGAAGATAATAACCTATGATTCGAGAACTGTGCAAGCACTTTTTTCAAAAAAGTTTACGAATTTGAAAATGCGCAGGTAAATCTATATGTCCGGTCCCGGATCGGTGTTGCCTCCCGGCGCGTCCTCGGGCACGAGCGATATTTTGCTACGCACTTCGTGCTGCAAAATATCGCTCCCCCTGCGGAATGCGCCGGGAGGCAACACCGATCCGGGACCTGCAAATACGTACTTCATGCACAGTTCTCAAACATGTTCTGGGGGCTGATATTAATTTAGTGGCTCGGCTTTGCCGAGCCCTTTTATGGGGAGGCCGGAGCTAAAGCTCCGGCCTCGCTCAATTTCTTATTAGATTAAGTGAGCGATCAAGGAATCGAACCCCCTGCAGTGGTAACACAGGACCCGTGCTGGACTTAGTTTTCAGAACATTCCGCAGACCAGGAAACCCCCTTATCCGCAGCTCCGAAGGAGCAGGATAAAGGGTTTCCATGGTCGAGGACGTTCTGAAAACTAAGTCCAGCACGGGCCCGAACGATAACAACCGACTACAGGTCGATGTGCGATTCCTTGATCGGGAACGGCTCGGCGAAGTGGCAGGCGCAGCAGTGGCCCGGAGCAACTTCCCTAAACTCGGGAAGCTTCTCGGAGCAGATGCCCTGCGCGATCGGGCAGCGCGTGTGGAAACGGCAGCCAGTCGGCGGATCCAGCGGTGACGGCGGATCGCCGGCGAGGATGATGCGCTTACGAGACTTTTGGATATCCGGATCGGGAACCGGCACGGCAGACAGCAGCGACTGCGTATACGGGTGGTGAGGCTCGCTATAGAGCGTCTTCCAGTCAGAAACCTCGACCACCTTACCCAGATACATAACGGCAACGCGATCGGAGATGTGCTGAACGACGGACAGGTCGTGGGCGATAAACAGATACGCCGTACCAAACTTGTCCTGCAGTTCCTTAAGCAGGTTCAGAACCTGGGCCTGAATGGACACATCCAGAGCGGATACCGGTTCGTCACAGATAATCAGCTTGGGCTTCAGCGCAAAAGCGCGGGCAATACCGACACGCTGACGCTGGCCACCCGAGAACTCATGAGGATAGCGGTTGATGTGCTCGGGGTTCAGTCCGACAACGTCGAGAAGCTCGCGGACGCGCTCAATGCGCTCCTCCTTGGTTCCCACACCGTGAATGGTCATGGGTTCGGAGACGATCTCGCCGATGGTCATGCGAGGATTCAGCGAGGCATAAGGATCCTGGAAGATAAACTGCATCTCGCGACGCATATCCTTGATCTCATGCTTGCTCATTTCGGCAACATCTTTACCCTGGAAGAACACCTTACCGGCGGTCGGCTTGGTCAGGCGCATGATGGTGCGACCCGTAGTGGACTTACCGCAACCAGACTCACCAACCAGACCAAAGGTCTCACCAGGATAAATCTCAAAAGAGATGTCGTTTACAGCAGAGACGACGCGCTTGGAAAAACGCTTGGCGAACATGCCGGACTCTGCGGGGAACTCCTTAGAGAGGTGCTCGACCTTCAGTAGCGGAATGCGCTCGTTATTGTCTGCCATTTACGCCTCGCCTCCCTTCTTGGAATCCTTACGCGTGCGGGACGTCTCAGGGGCGTTCTTGAGGAACTCGGGGTCACCGGAATAATGACACGCAGAATAGTGGCCGGACTCGGTGACAAAACGCTCGGGGCGCTGCTTGCGGCACTTATCGGTCGCATAGGGGCAACGAGGCGAGAACACGCAGCCCTCGGGCAGGTTCATGAGCGAAGGCGGGTTGCCGTGAATCGGCGTAAGCGGCTTCTTCTCATCGATGGCCTGCTCCGGGATGGAGCGAATCAGGCCCCAGGTATAGGGGTGACGGCTCTCGTAGAAGATTTCCTCAGCAGTACCGAACTCGACGGGACGGCCGGCGTACATAACCATGATCTTGTCGGCCATATCGGCGACAACGCCCAGGTCATGGGTAATCATGATGATGGCGTTGCCGTTCTTCTCCTGCATTTCCTGCATAAGCTCAATAATCTGAGCCTGGATGGTAACGTCCAGGGCAGTCGTGGGCTCGTCGGCAATCAGAATATCGGGATCGCAGGCAAGGGCCATGGCAATCATGACGCGCTGACGCATACCACCAGAAAACTGGTGCGGATACTCATTGACGCGTTTCTCGGGCTCGGGAATGCCAACGAGGTCCAAAAGCTCGGTGGCGCGCTTGAGCGCCTCCTGCTTGGAGTAGCCACGGTGCAGACGAAGGCCCTCACCCACCTGCTTGCCGATCTTATAGACCGGGTTCAAGGAAGTCATAGGATCCTGGAAGATCATCGCGATATCGTTGCCACGAATGTGCTGCATCTCTTCCTCGGTCATCTCGAGGATAGAACGACCGCGATAGCGAACGTCACCGCCCTCAATCTTTCCCGGAGGCATCGAGATAAGACCCATGATGGTCATGGCGGTCACGGACTTACCGGAGCCGGACTCACCGACGACACCCAGGGTCTCGCCACGATCGAGCGTGTAGGACACACCATCGACAGCGCGAACGACGCCATCCTCGGTGTGGAAATACATCTTAAGGTCATCAACCTCGAGCAGATGCTGGCCCTCGGGAACCGGCTGGTCCTTCAGGTCCACATAGTTCTTGTTCTTCTTCATCCTTATGCGTCCTTCATCTTGACGTCGAGGGCGTCGCGCAGACCGTCACCCAGCAGGGTGAAGGCGAGCACCGTCGAGAGAATTGCCAGACCGGGCATGATCATCATCCAGGGAGCAGTCAGAAGATACTGCTGACCGTCCTGAATCATGGAGCCCCACGAAGGCGTAGGCGGAATAACGCCCATGCCGAGGAAGGACAGAGCGGACTCGGTCAGAATGGCGCCACCAATGTTCATAGTCGCGTAGACCACGATGGAGGCAACGGAGTTCGGGAAGATGTGACGCACGACGATACGAGCATCAGATGCACCCATCGCGCGCGCAGCGTCAACATAGTCGTTTTCCTTGACCGTCAAGATCGCGGATCGGAAGACGCGCGCAATCGAAGGCCAGCCAAGAATACCGATGGCGATAAAGACGTTCTGAAGACCACGGCCGATAACGGCGATCATGGCGACAACGAACAGCACGTACGGGAACGCAAGGAAGATGTCCGCACAGCGCATGATGATCGTATCCCAGATGCCGCCGTAGAAACCGGCCAGAGCGCCCATGACCAGACCAATCACCGTGGAGATCGCAGTGGCCATAATGCCGACGGACAGCGAAACGCGTGCACCGTAGATAACGCGGACGAGAATGTCACGGCCAAGGGAGTCGGTGCCAAACGGGTGCTCTGCACACGGAGCCAGCAGCGACGTCTCGGCCATGGTGGTCGAATCGGAAGCCGTCGGCGAACCGAGCCAGGGCTTAGCCCACAGATCTGCGGTCAAGGCAACCACAACGACGATAATGATCCAGCAGACACCGATAACGGCGAGCTTGTTCTTACGAAGACGCTTAAAAGCGTCGCCCCACAGCGTGCGAGACTTGGCGGGAGCAGATGCGGCCATGGTGGCGGTAGCCTGCTCCTGAGACTGAGAATCAGTTTCCTGCATGAGACGTACCTCCCTTAGGCCTTATCCGACGGACCGCCAAGGCGGATGCGCGGGTCGAGGAATGCATAGCTAATGTCGACGAGCAGGTTGATCACCATGACGACGACGACGATGAGCGTAACGCCGCCCATAACGATGGGCCAGTCACGCATGCTAATGGCGCGATAGACCTCATAGCCGATACCGGGCCAGTTAAAAACCGTCTCGGTCAGGATGGCGCCCGAAAGCATGGCACCAAAGTCGACACCAATATAGGTAACGACGGGGATGAGTGCATTCTTAAGCGCATGCTTGATGATGATCGCGCGATTGGAGAGACCCTTGGCCTTTGCCGTACGGATGTAATCCTGGCTCATGACGTCAAGCAGCTGCGAGCGCATAATGCGGGCGGCATAAGCGGTCGAAACCGAAGCCAGCGTAATGGTCGGAAGCACATAGTGCATCCAATCCTGATACTGAGAACTGGAACCACCGGCACCCGAAATCGGCATGGAGAATGCACCGCCCGTGGCGTCCTTGAGAATGACGCCAAAGAACAGCTGCAGCAACATACCGAGCCAGAAGGCCGGGACGGCAACGAGGATCGACGTGGTGAGCGTTACCAAAATATCCCAGAAGGAATAACGCTTTACCGCCGAAATGATACCCGCACCGATACCCATGATTGCCTCGAGTACGATGGCGCACGCGGCAAGTTTGACCGTATACGGATACTTCTGGGCAAAGATTTCCGTAACCGGCAGCTTGCGCTGATAGGAATTACCCAGATCGCCATGAAGCAGGCCGTTCATGTAATACAAGTAACGGTCCACGAGCGACGTTTGAACGGGGTCGCCGTTCTCGTCAAGGATCGCGTTGCCGTCCTCGTCCGATTGGACCAGGTGATAGCGGACGCGAAGCTGAAGCTCCACCTCGGGGGACAGAGCCTTGTCTCCACCGATCAGCTTGATCGGATCTCCCGGCACGATATTCTGGAGGGCGAACAGAATCAGCGTAACGCCCAAAAATACCGGGATGAACTGAAGCACACGTTTAACGATGTACTTACCCATACCACTCCCCTATCTAGGGATTAACTTAAATGGGATGCCGATCGCCAGACCGGCATCCCAAAATTACCATCAGCCAGTTTACCCCAGGTTAGGGAGAACTGTATGTTTCCCATGAGGTCTACGTAAATACTTGACCCTCACGGAAGTTGCAAAACTCTTAGGCGAGCTCAGCGGTACCCAGATCGGCGTGCTTCTGCGGATCGACATAGAGGTACTTGATGCGATCGGAGCCGGCGATGGTGTGCGTGTAGAACATCAGCGGGATGACCGGGCAGTCAGCAGCGACAATTGCGTCGGCCTCCTGCATCTTAGCGACGCGCTCTTCGTCGTCAATCGTGGTACGGGCCTCGTCGACCTTGGCGTCGAACTCGGGGTTGTTGTAACCAGAACGGTTGTCGCCACCGAGGGAGTCGGAGTGGAACAGCGGATACAGGAAGTTGTCCATGATCGGGTAGTCGGCAATCCAGCCCAGACGACCGAACTGATAGTTGAGGTTCTGGTACTGCTCGAGCAGGGCAGACCACTCGGGGGTATCGGAGACGGCGGTAATGCCAACCTTGGCAAGGTCACCGATGATGGACTCCATGATCTCCTTGTGGCCACCGTCCTGGTTGTAGGACAGAGTCACGTTAATGCCACGATCGCCGTTGGCGTCAGCGGGAGCAACCTTGTCGAGGTACTCGTTAGCCTTGTCGACGTCGTAGGCGCAGAACTCCCATGCGCCCTCCTTGTAGCCATCGATGCCCGGAGGAACAATGCCGTCAGCGGGGGTGCGGGTACCCTTGAAGATGGTCTTGCAGATGGCCTCACGGTTGATGGCCAGGGAGATGCCCCTGCGCAGATCGGCGTTGTTGAACGGCTCGGCCGTGGTGTTGCAGGTCAGGTAGTAGGTGGAAGGCTCGGCGCCGAGCAGCATGCGCTCGCCGTCGCCCATGGTGTAGCCGTCCTTGGACTCGCCGCGATCCTTCTTGGCGGCGTCGATCTGAGCAACGGGAACGTCGCAGATGTCAAGGTTACCGGCCTGGAACTCCTTGTAAGCGGTCTCCACGTCCTTGATGACCTGGAAGTGGATGCCATCGATCTTGGCCTTGTCGCCATAGTAATCGTCGAACTTCTTGAGGTTGATCTCCTGACCATCCTCCCACTTGCCGTCCATCATGAACGGGCCGTTACCGACCGGTGCAAGGTAGAAGCTCTTGACATCGGACTCGGCGCACTCGGGAACCGGGGCCAGAGCCGGGTGAGATGCGACGAAGGGGAAGTCGGCGTAAGCGGAAGTCAGCTTGACGACGAGGGTCTCATCGTCAGGGCAGGTAACACCGCTGAGCTCAGTAGTGTTACCGGCAAGCAGATCGTCATAGCCCTCGACCATGGAAAGGTGATAGGAGACCTCGGAAGGACCATACTCTTTAGCGACAGCGGACTTGGTGCTGACCAGACGCTCCCAACCGAGCTTGAAGGACTTGGAGGTAACGTCATCACCGTTGTGGAACTTGGCCTTCTTGATCTTGAAGGTAAACTCGGTGGCGTCGTCGTTGGCCTCGAAGGACTCGCAAGCCAGCGGAACGATCTCGCCCTTCTCGGCGTCATAAGAGGTCAGAGCGTCAAAGAGCTGGTACTCGACCTGAGTGCCCTGGTCCTCCTGGACATTGTAGGGGTCGATGCAGACCGGGTTATTGATGTAGAAGTTCAGCGTCGAACCGGACTCAGAACCGGAAGCGTCGCCGCCCTTCTTGCCGCATGCGGCAAGAAAAGCCATGGAGCTCGCAGCAAGGGTACCGCCGACAAAGGCGCGACGACCCATAACGGGCTGGTGGAACATAGAATCAGCCATGCCATCCTCCTTATGAGATAGGACAAAGAAATGTTCAGTCGGACATATGTCGAGACAATCCGATCCGAACTATCGAAACGCCGCCCGTTGCTATGGCTGGTTATGCACAACAGGCCAACGTTTTCAATACAGTAGCGCATTTTATGCACTATTTGGGGCTAATTCCGGTTAACGGTCGAGAATTTCTTTAGTTGGGCGCAGTATGTGGTGATATTCTGGCTCTGTTACAAGTCTGTAAACAAAAAGGGTCCCGCACTTGCGGAACCCTTTTCAATTATTTTATGCGGCTCGTGCTTAGTAGCCCACGATGCCCTGCGGGAAGAAGAACATGCACAGCACGACGCACACGGCAAACACGACAGCCATGATGACGGTCAGGCGGTCAAGGTTCTGCTCCATAACGCCCGTGGCAGAGCTGGAGTTATACAGCGAGCTGGCGATCATATCCGAAACGCCGGTGCCCTTACCGGAATGCATCAGGACGAGAATCGTCAGCGCCACGGCAGAGACAGCCCAAACTACAAACAGCAGAATCTGAAACGGACCCATAGAGAAGCTCCTTAATAGAACAATTCAAACTCTAGTACTGTACCACAACCCCCGACACTCCCCACCTGCCATTTGGGGACGAGGTAGAAATGGCAGAAATACCAAAAAAGGGGGTTGCCCGAATATGGTCAACCCCCTTGCAAAGAAACGCTTGGCGTTTTCTCTTAGGCCTCGGTCGCGAGCACGCGGCCCGTCATCTCGGCGGAAGGCTCCAGACCAGCCATGGTGAGCATAGTCGGGGCGATATCGGAAAGTCGACCGTCCTCGATACCGGTGAGCTGTGCCTTCTCATCAACGATGATGAACGGCACGCGGTTGGTGGTGTGAGCCGTAAACGGATGCTTGGAACCGTCGGAAGCAACGTCAAACATGTGATCGGCGTTGCCGTGGTCGGCGGTAATCAGCGCAAAGCCGCCCTTAGCGAGAATCGCCGGGACAACCTTGGACAGGGCATCGTCAACAGCCTCGACGGCCTTAACGGCCGCGTCAAAGACACCGGTGTGACCAACCATATCGCAGTTCGCGAAGTTCACGATGTAGAAATCAGCGCGATCCTCGTTGATGGCAGCGACGAGCTTCTCGGTAACCTCGGGAGCGCTCATCTCGGGCTGCAAATCGTAGGTAGCAACCTTGGGGGAAGCGACGAGCACGCGCTCCTCGCCTTCCTTGGGCTCCTCGATGCCGCCGTTAAGGAAGAACGTCACGTGGGCGTACTTCTCGGTCTCGGCGGTGTGCAGCTGCTTCAGGCCATTGGCTGCGATAACGTCGGCCAGAACGTTCTCGGGGAACGTCTTGGGGAAGGCGACCTCGACGTCAAACGTCGGATCGTATTCGGTCATCGTCACAAAGTGCGAGAACTTGATCTGCTCGCGCTCAAAGCCGTCGAACTCCTTGTCCGTGAACACGCGGGTCATCTGACGAGCGCGGTCGGGACGGAAGTTGAAGAAGATGGCCGCGTCGCCCTCGTGGATGCCCTCGTTGTGGGCAGCGAACGGCTCAACGAACTCATCGCCGCGCGGATCCTTCTCGTAGTAGGCCTTGATACCGGCAACGGGGTCGGTATCGGCATCGGACGCATTGACCATGACGTCGTAGGCGCGCTCGATGCGCTCCCAACGGTTGTCGCGGTCCATGGCCCAATAACGGCCCGAGACGGTAGCAACGCGAGCGTCGCAACCAGTCTCCTCGGAGATCTTGGCCAGGAAGGCGCAGAACTCGCTCATGTAGCCGGCACCGGACTGCGGATCGACGTCGCGGCCATCCATAAAGGCGTGAACGCGAACGGTCTTAATGCCATACTGGGCAGCCATCTTGACCAGGGCCTCGACATGGTTCATGTGAGAATGAACACCGCCGGGGCTCATGAGGCCCATGAGGTGCAGGGTCTTGCCCTCGGCCTTGACGTCATCCATAGCCTTGACGAAAACCTCGTTCTTGGCGATGGAGCCGTCCTTGATGGCGTTGTTGATGCGCGAAAGCTCCTGAAACACGATGCGGCCGGCACCGATGTTGAGGTGACCCACCTCGGAGTTGCCCATCTGGCCGTCGGGAAGGCCCACGTCCTCGCCCGAAGCACCGAGCGTGGTGTGAGGATACTTCTCGTACAGGCTATCGAGGAAGGGCGTCTTGGCGGCAGCGACGGCGTTCTCGCCGTCGGCCGGAGCCAAGCCGCAGCCATCCATGATGATTAGGAGTGCAGGAAGATGACGCTGTGCCATATGCCCTACTCGCCTGCCTTGACGACCATAGAGGCGAAGTCGGCAGCCTTGAGCGAAGCGCCGCCCACGAGGGCGCCGTCAACGTCGGGCTTGGCAACAAGCTCGGCGATGTTGGCGGGCTTGGCGGAGCCACCATAAAGAACGCGGATGCCGTTGGCGAGCTCCTCGCCGAACATCTCCTTGAGGGTCTTACGGATAGCGCCGCAGACCTCCTGAGCGTCCTCGGCGGTAGCGGTCTTGCCGGTGCCGATGGCCCAGATGGGCTCGTAGGCGACGACGACCTGCTTGGGGCAGGTGATCTCAAGACCCTCGAGACCAGCCTTGACCTGGTTCACGACATGCTCGACATAGGTGCCGGCCTCGCGAACCTCAAGGGACTCACCGCAGCAGAAGACGGGAACAAGACCGGCGGCAACGAGAGCCTTAGCCTTCTTGTTCTGGTCCTCATCGGTCTCGTGGAAGTAGTCACGACGCTCGGAGTGGCCGATGATGCAGTAGGTGCAGCCAGCGGACTTGAGCATGTCGCAAGAGGACTCACCGGTGAAGGCACCCTTGGCCTCCCAGTACACGTTCTGTGCACCGAGGGCGATGGGGGCAGCCTGAATGCGGTCATGAACCGTAGTAATGTCGATGGTCGGAGGGCAGACGAGCACCTCGACGCCAGCCGGCACCTCGGGCAGAGCCTGGGCCAGCTCGTCGGCGAGCTTGGCAGCCTCGGCGACGTCGTTGTTCATCTTCCAGTTACCAGCGATAAGAAGGGTGCGATTAGGCATCGAGAAGCGCCTCCACTCCGGGCAGGGCCTTACCCTCGACGAGCTCCATGGAAGCGCCACCGCCGGTGGAGATCCAGCTCATCTTGTCGGCCAGGTTAAACTTGTTGACGGCTGCGACGGAATCGCCACCACCGATGATCGAGGTGCAATCAGCCTCGGCGACAGCCTCGGCGATAGCCTGGGTGCCGTGAGCGAAGTTGTCGAACTCAAAGACGCCCATGGGGCCATTCCAGAATACGGTCTTGGCGCCCTTGACGGCCTCGGCGTAGAGCTCCTCGGTCTTGGGGCCGATGTCCATGCCCTCACGGTCGTCGGGGATAGCGTCGGAAGCGACAACCTCGGGGACAGCGTCCTCGCCAAAGTGGTCGGCAACACGGTTGTCGATGGGGAGCAGGATCTTGACGCCCTTCTCCTCGGCCTTCTTGAGCATCTCGCCAGCGCGCTCGACCCAGTCCTCTTCCTTGAGGGACTGACCGACGGTCATGCCCTGAGCCAGGAAGAAGGTATAGGCCATGCCGCCACCGATAATCAGGGTGTCGGCGGAGTCGATAAGGTGATCGAGAACGCCGATCTTGGAGGAAACCTTGGAACCGCCGACGATGGCGACGAAGGGACGCTCGGGCTCGGCGAAGATACCGGTCAGCGTGTCGACCTCCTTCTCCAGAAGGAAGCCAGCGACTGCGGGCAGGTAAGCGGCGGGACCCACGACGGAACCCTGGGCGCGGTGAGCGGTACCGAAGGCGTCGAGGACGAAGACGTCGCCATAGGAAGCGAGGGTCTTGGCGATCTCGGGATCGTTCTTCTTCTCACGCTTGTCAAAACGGACGTTCTCGAGAACGAGAACCTTGCCCGGCTCGACGGCGGCGACGGCCTCGGCGGCCTTCTCGCCATAAGTGTCGGCGACAAAAGCAACATCGAGACCAGAGAGCTCGGCGAGCTTCTTGGCGACGGGCTCGAGGGAAAGCTCGGGCTGGAAGCCGGTGCCCTCGGGACGGCCGAGGTGGCTCATGAGGATAACGCGAGCATTGTGCTCAACGAGATAGTTGATGGTGGGCAGGGCAGCCTTGATACGGGTGGTGTCGCCAACGACGCCATCCTTGATAGGCACGTTGAAGTCAACGCGGACGAGAACGCGCTTGCCGTCGACATCGATGTCGCGGACGGTCTTCTTGGTAAAGGCCATGTTTGCTTCTACCTTTCGTACGTGTCTGCCTCCCATTACGGCAGACGATTTCTTATAAAAAGGGCGCGACCTTAGGGTGTAAGCCCTATAAGGCCGCGCCCTTTTTTAGACGCTCAACGAGCTATTCGCTAAAAGCCAAATTAAGCAACGAACTTCTCGAAGTACTTGATGGTGCGGACCATCTGAGAGGTGTAGGAGTTCTCGTTGTCGTACCAAGAGGTAACCTGAACGAGGGTCTGGCCGTTGCCGAGGTCAGAGCACATGGTCTGAGTGGCGTCGAAGATGGAGCCATGGGTCTCGCCGATGATATCGGTGGAGACGATGTCGTCCTCGTTGTAAGCGAAGGTCTCGGAGATGGTGGCAGCGTAGGCCTTCATAGCGGCGTTGACCTCGTCGGCGGTAACCTTCTTGTCAACGACAGCGTAGAGGTTGGTGAGGGAGCCGGTCGGCGTCGGGACGCGCTGGGCGGCACCGATGAGCTTACCGTTGAGCTCGGGGAGAACCAGGCCGATAGCCTTGGCAGCACCGGTGGTGTTGGGGACGATGTTGACGGCGCAGGCGCGGCTACGACGCTTGTTGCCCTTGCGCTGCGGGCCGTCGAGCGGCATCTGGTCGCCAGTCCAGGCGTGAATGGTGGTCATGATGCCGGACACGATGGGAGCGAAGTCGTTCAGACCCTTGGCCATCGGGGCGAGGCAGTTGGTGGTGCAGGAAGCAGCGGAGATGATGTTGTCCTCAGCGGTCAGCGTCTCATGGTTGACGTTGTACACGATGGTGGGCAGATCGCTGCCGGCCGGAGCGGAGATGACGACCTTCTTGGCACCAGCGTTGATGTGGGCCTGAGCCTTAGCCTTGCTGGTGTAGAAGCCAGTGCACTCGAGAACGACGTCGACGTCGAGGTCGCCCCAAGGCAGGTTGTTGGCGTCGGCCTCCTTGTAGATCTTGATCTCCTTGCCGTCAACGGTGATGGAATCCTCGCCAGCGACGACCTCGTGATCGCGAGCATAGTTGCCCTGCGTGGAGTCGTACTTCAGCAGGTAAGCGAGCATATCGGGAGAGGTGAGGTCGTTGATAGCGACGATCTCGGAGCCCTCATGACCGAACATCTGACGGAAGGCCAGACGACCGATGCGACCGAAGCCGTTAATAGCAACCTTTACTGCCATTGTGTCTCCTTTCGTAAGGCCCCCGCAAGCTACAGCGCCCGCCGTTGAGGCCCACAAACTAACCACTCGCCTAATATACCTTTTTTTTGACTTGAATTTCACGAGAATGCTCGAAATTGAAAATCAAATTTGCTTTAAAACGTTTTAAAGCATAAAACAGCAGTTCAAGTACTATATAAACTGCCGCTTTAAACTACCTGTTCGCTTCAATGAGCTTTTCAAGACGCAAAACACGGTGATATAGGGCCGACTTTGACAAAGGAGGGTCGGCCATCTCCCCCAAATCTCGCAGTGAGAGATCGGGATAGCGCTCGCGTAAGTCACAAAAGGCCGCCAAGGCATCCGGGAGCACATCGCGCATGCCGCGTCGCTCAAGCTCCTCGATAAGCGCGAGCTGATGTTGGGCAGCGCCGGCGCTTCTCGTCTGGTTGGCCAGCTCAGCATTCACGCGACGATTTACGTCGTTTTTCACCAACTTGACCGCACGGGCTTCCTCGATTTCGGCAACGCTGCGCTTGGCACCAATCAATTTGAGTAAATGCTCAATCTCCTCGGCGCTCTTGATGTACACGGCATATGATCCTCGCCGGGCGTTGACGCGTGCATGAACCCCGACCTGCCCCAACAGGTCGCAAAGCCCCTTGGCGTATTGTTCGCCCTGAACCGCAATCTCCAGGTGAAAATCGCCACGCGGGTCTGCCACAAAGCCGCCGGCAATCAAAGCGCCGCGAATGTAGGCGAGCCTGCAGCAGGGCCGGGCGACGATATGGCGCGGCACACCGGCGACGAGCCCTCCCCTGCGGTCGAGAATGCCCAGCAGAACCAAAGCCTTATCGAGGTCGGGCTGGTCGGGCAAGGTGATGAGATAGTTTCGCACCTTATGCAAGACCGACTTGCGAACGGTAAACTCCGTTTTGAGCTTGAGGATGCGGTGCGTCAGCGTAATCATCGTGCGTGCAACGGCACCCGTCTCGGTCGCAACCGTCAAACGGTACCGACCAGAGCCCGCCAGCGAAAGCGTGCCACTCACACGTGTAAGAGCGGCAAGTGTCGACAGATCGCAATATTCACATTCGGGTTCGCAGCGCGCAAGCTCGTCACGCACCTCGGCGGTAAACGACATTCAAACCTATGCTTTCGTGTTGGCACGCGACAAGTCGCGGTGAGAAATGCTCACGTGATACTGAGCACCTTCCAGGTATCGGGCCGTAGCCTCTGCAATGGCAACGCTGCGGTGCTGGCCGCCCGTACAGCCGATGGCAATGGAAAGCTGCGGCTTGCCCTCCGCGATATAACCCGGCATGACCGTATCGAGCAACTGCGTCCAAACCTTCCAGAACTCCTGCGTCTTGGGATGGTCCAGGACAAAGTCGGAGACCTTCTTATCGAGGCCGGTCAACGTGCGCATCTCGGGGTCGTAGAATGGATTAGGCAGGAAGCGAACATCGATCATGATGTCTGCCTCGACGGGCATACCATGCTTAAAGCCAAATGAGAAGACGTGGACGTCCATGAGCTGCTGGTCGGACAGCTCTGAAAAAGCCGCACGCAGCTTATTGCGTAAAGCAGAGGTACGAAGGCGGCTCGTATCGATGATCATATCGGCTCGGTCGCGCACGCCCTGGAGTTGTAAACGCTCGCGCTGGATGGCGTCGGCCGTGGTCTCCCCCGGCTTCGCAATGGGATGGCGGCGGCGGTTTTCGCTGTAGCGGCGAATCAGCACCTCATCAGATGCATCGAGAAACACAATGTCACAGCTCATCTCGCGCTCTTCCAAGGCGGCAACGGCGTCAAGCAGCTCATCAAACAGGCCTTGGCTGCGAAGGTCACAGGTAACAGCAAGATGTCTACCCACACCCGTATTGATGCCAACAAGCTCTGCGAGCTGCGCAATCAGGCGCGGAGGCAGGTTGTCGATACAAAAATAGCCCATGTCCTCAAACACATGCATGGCTTGCGTTCGGCCCGATCCGGACATTCCGGTGATGATGACGATATCGGGAATGCGCTCCGTGCGCTCCGCCGCATCCATGGCATCTCCCTTTTGCATGTGCTGCCTCCTAAAATAAGCGCAGGACCCGGCCAGCGGATCCCGCGCGATCAATTGCCTTAGTTGAGTATACCGCCCCAAGCGGATACGAGGCCCGTCTTACGCCTCAAGCGCAGCCTTGAACCAACTCGTAATACTTGTGGGGTGCGTAATGGCAGTGCCAACGACAACGGCCCAGGCGCCGGCGTCAATCGCGGCGCGAGCCTCCTCGGGCGTATGCACACGACCCTCGCAAATAATGGGAAGACCGGGGAACTCCTCGGTTGCCTGGCGCAAAAGCGGCAGGTCGGGGCCGTCTGCCATGGTGCAATCGATGGCGGCGACGCCATGCGAAAGCGTAGTGGAAACCAAATCGAAGCCCATGTCGACCGCGCGGCGGATATCCTCGATCGTGGCGCAGTCCGCCATCAGAAGCACGCCCTCCTCGTGCAGCGGACGAAAAGTGTCCTCGAGCGACTTGCCATCGGGGCGCGGACGATCGGTGGCGTCAATCGCCACGATGTCAGCACCGGCAGCAACGCAGGCGCGGGCGTGACGCAGCGTCGGCGTGATGTAAACGCCCTCGTGTCCATCCTTCCACAGGCCGATAACAGGAACCTCACAACGACCCTTAATGGCAGCAATGTCGGCAAGGCCCTGGCAACGAATGGCGGCGGCGCCACCGAGTTCGCAAGCGCGAGACATTTGAGCCATGGTCTCGGGCGTACGAAGCGGCTCGCCCATATACGCCTGAACGCTCACGATGAGCTTACCCTTCAGGGATTGAATTAAAGGATCGACGGTCATAAGGCTATAACCTTTCTCAGAACAGCCTCCCAAGGCGTGTCGTCTCGGGAGGCTCCTACAGCAGATACGTTTACTTTAACGAGGCAAGAAGATGCTCGGCGGCACCGATAAGCGGTGCGTCGCCCTCCAGAGAACCGATGAGGATCGGCGTGTCCTGAAGCGGATCGAGCGCCTGGCTAGCATAGCCCTCGTGTACCGAATCCTTCCACGTCTGCGAACGCCAATCGGGTCCCTGGTGAATTACGCCACCCGAAAGCACGATGACCTCTGGATCCAGAATGTTGGCGAGCGAGCCCAAGCTAGCGCCCAATGCAAAGCCGGCATCGTGGATGACCTCGGTCGCCTTTGCGTCACCCGCGCGGCACAGGTCGTTCACGTCGCGGCCAACCGAGGGACGGCTGGGGTCAACACGACCGAAGCGCTCGTCGTACATGCGCCCAATCGACGTACCCGAAGCCACCGACTCCAGATGGCCGGAACGCCCGCAGGCGCAGGGAATGCCGGCGGCAGCCGAGCACTCGATGTGGCCCATATGGCCGGCAGCACCATGGAAGCCCTGCATCACGCGGCCGTTCTCGACATATGCGCCTCCGATACCCGTGCCGATGCCCAGACACAAGACGGAGAACTTGCCCTTGCCGACGCCCCAATGGGCCTCACCCAGAGCATGAGCCTGCACGTCGCCTACAACGGCAACGGGAAGACCGAGGTCCTCGCGCAGACGCGGCCCCAACTGAACGCCGGACCAGCCGGGCATGATCTCGTTGGCATACGCGATGGCGCCCGTCTTGGGATCGACGACGCCAGCGGCACCGATACCGACGCCAAGGACCTCGACATCGGGATTCGCCTCGAGAGCGGCTTTGATGGACGCCTCGATACGCTGGAAGACGGCCTCACCGCCCTCTTGGGCCTCGGTGGGAACCTCAGCCTCAAATACGGGATGGGGCACGCCGCCATCAGCCGGATATTCCATAATGGCGGTCGCAATCTTGGTGCCACCGATATCAACGGAGCAGATGTACTTGTTCTCCATGTCGCTCTCCTTAGGAGATAAAAACAACTACAGGAAATAAAGGCGGTGTTATCGCCGCAGCTTGCTAAAGGCTTCCCGAGTGCCCGGGGTTGGGGTGAAAGCGGTCGGGCATTGACCTAATGGGTCACGCTCGATCGCTTGAGCCCCAAGATCGGGTGCCCGGGAAAGCTTTACAGGAGACCGTTGTCCTGGAGGACCTTCCTAATCGCCTCGACGTTCTCGCCGGTCATGGCCTTCACCGGGCGCGGCATGGTCGGGCTGTCGAAAATGCCCATGAGGTTCATAGCGGTCTTGAAGGCGCCAACGCCACCGGCATAGCCCTGGACGCCCGAGGTGACGTCCCAGATGTGCGAAATCTCATTGAGGCGATCCTGCTCGGCTTTGACGGTAGCCCAGTCACCAGCCTGAGCGGCCTTCCACTGACGCACGTAGCCCTCGGGCTCAACGTTGGCGAGACCCGGGACAGAGCCGTCGGCGCCACCAAGGTAGGCACCGTCGACGACGACCTCATGGCCGGTGAGGATGCTCATCGGATGGCCGTTCTTCTCGTTCTCCTGAACGAGGTAGCGGAACGAGACGTCGTCACCCGAGGAATCCTTGACGCCAGCAAGGACGCCCTCGGCGCCGAGCTTTGCAAGGAGCTTCCAGGGGAGCTTGGTGTGAACGCACACGGGAATGTCATAGGCAAAGATGGGCAGGTCGAGCTCCTCGTGCAGGATGCGGAAATGCTCCTCGACCTCGGTCATGCCCTGCAGGGCATAGAACGGGCAGGTGGCGACGAGCGCATCGGCGCCCAGCTCCTGAGCAACCTTACCGTGCTCAATCATGCGCTCGGTCTCGGTATCGATGATGCCGACCAGAACAGGAACGCGGTGGTCGACGATTCGAACGGCCTCGGCGATGATCTGTCGACGACGCTCGTCGGTGGAGAAAACGACCTCACCCGAAGAGCCCAGGAAGAACAGGCCATCGACGCCGGCGTCGATCATGCGGTTGATGCTGCGCTCAAAGGAGGCAACGTCGAGCTGGTGATCTTCGGTATCGGGAACAACGACGGGAGGAATAACGCCGGTGAATTTCTGAGTTGCCACAAGAATCTCCTTAGTTGTCTGGCGGGTGGCCCTATGCCGCCCGCTCTTGTTGGCAGTGTCCAGGCCGTCTAGGCCAAAGAACACAGGTAGAACGCTTGGTTAAAGAAGTCGACGACTTCGTTTTCGAACGCATTGATGCGTTCGTGAGCATATTTGGCATAGATAATATGCCTCCGGTCACACTCAAGACCGTTGAATACGGCAAACTGGCCCTTGGGATCGCTCACGGCATCCATGAGCGATGTACCCATAAGTACCGATCCGCGCACCCGAGACGACAGCGCTTCGAGGCCGCCGGGAAGCGGATTGGCAACCGCCGTGCAGGCAAGGCCCCGCTCGTCTAGAGCAGAAACCGCCAGCGCGACTCCACCGCCAAGGCCCTCGCCCCATGCAAAGATGCGGTCGGGGTCCATGCCGTCAAGATTGCGCGCGACCTTTGCCATTGCACAGCCCCAGCGGACGCGTTCAACAAAAACGGGCGAGGTAACCCCCTGCTTCAGCTCGCTGAGCCCAATCACATCGTCGTCCAGCGCAAGCACGGCATATCCCATGGCGGCAAACCTCGTCATGTGATGCCATCCACGTACGGGTCGGTCGGTGTCATGAAACATCAGGCATAGCGGCACAAGCTCGGATGCCCGGGCACAACCTGAGGGCTCAATCAAACGGCCGTGTACGACTTCCCCGGCAAGTTCAAAGGAAACCTCGGAGTAGCGCGCGCACGGATTGGCGAAATCAATCGCCGTGACAGTCAGTCCGCAAACCTCAAGGTCCGAAGCGGCTGCCTCCAACTCGGAAACATCCGCCAAGGCATCGCCGCGCCAATCACGGAAATCGGAGAGCCTTGACGAAACCGTCCCAGAGATCCCCGCAAGCTCGGGGTCAATCAGCTCATTGACATTGCTCTCGCACTTAGACATGAGCCTCCCCTTCCTTGCAGAAAAACGGAATGATCAGATCGTCAAAATCCTGAATCTCCTCGTGGCCAAAGCCCTCAAAGAACTCATGGCGCTTCTCACAGGTCAGGTTATTGTAGACCGCAAACTGCGTCGCCGGTGGACAGACGATATCAGCCGTTCCCGTGCCAAACAGCACGGGGCATTTGACCATGGGGGCAAAGTTCTTGGAATCGAAATACGCCAGCTTGGCATAGGCCTCGTCAATACGAGTCGAGTCCTCGTCAAACCAGCGAGACCAATAGCGCAGGCCCTCGTAGGCAATGTCGTCGGCATCCAAATCCCAGACCAGGCGGAAATCCGACAGGAAAGGATAGAGGATGGCGGCACGATTGATAAGCTCGCTGTTAAGCGCGCAGGTCGCAATGCCCAAGCCACCGCCCTGCGACGCACCGTTCACAAAAACACGGGCAAGATCGATGCCCTCGAGCTCGCGAACAATGCGGCACAGAATGCGGATATCCTGATGCAAGCGTACGTAGTAGAGATTGGCCGGGTCGCCGTCGATACCGGCAACGATATGCCCGGCAACCGTTGTGCCTTCAAATCCACCAATATCCTCGGAGGGGCCACCCTGACCGGGGCAGTCGAGGGCGACAAGTGCCATGCCCATACCCGCAAACGACGCCTGCTCGAACCAGCTGCGGCTTGCGCCCGGATAGCCGTGGAACTGTAGCACCAGCGGCACGGACTCGTCCGAAACCGGCTTGAGATACTTGGCATGCAGGCGGGCGCCGCACATGCCGGTATACCAGAGGTCAAAAAACTGGCAGGTCGCAGCATCGGCAATCGATGCCGCCTCGACCGAATAGTCGATCTCGACGGCGTCAGCCTCGGCCATGCGGTCGTTCCAAAAGAGATCGAAATCTGATGGACGAGGCATGGCGCCCCGATAACCACCAAATTGCTGTTGTAGCTCCTGAGCGCTTGGCATGGCTCGTGAACCCAACCTTTCGAAATCGCAACGAGGGTGCGCCCGGCAAGGGAGCCGGGCGCACAGGAGGGAAAGCGAACCTACTCGCCAAGCTTGGGGTGCAGCAGCGACGGCGCAGCACCGAGCAGCATCTTGGTGTAGGGGTCCTGCGGGTTCTGGAAGACCTGCTTGGCCTCGCCCTGCTCGACGATCTTGCCGCCGTTCATGACGATGATGTCGTCAGAGATGTAGCGGACCGTCTGGATGTCATGGCTAATGAACACCATGGCCAGGCCGAGCTCCTTCTTAAGATCGGTCAACAGGTTGAGGATCTGCGCGCGGACCGAAACGTCCAGAGCCGAGGTGGGCTCGTCGGCGATGATGGCGTCAGGGTTCAACGACAGGGCACGGGCAATTGCCACGCGCTGGCGCTGACCGCCCGAAAGCTGGCCGGGAAGAACCTCGGCGGCAGAGCTGGGCAGACCGGTAAGTTCCAGGAGTTCCTTAACGCGCTTCTCCTGCTCGGCCTCGGTACCCAGGTTGTGGACGCGCATGGGATCGAGCAGCTGCTCACGAACGACCATGCGAGGGTTGAGTGCCGTCGCGGGGTTCTGGAACACGACCGAGATGACGCGGCCCATGTGACGACGATCCTCGGCAGTACGCTTGGTGACGTCCTTGCCCTTAAAGTAGACCTTGCCACTCGTGGGGGCCTGCAGGCCGCACATGACATTAGCAGTGGTGGACTTGCCGCAACCGGACTCGCCGACGATGCCGATCGTCTGACCGGGCATGAGCTTAATGGTCACGCCTTGGACGGCATGAACCAGATTGGGGTGCAGGATCGAACCGGTACGGGTCCTAAAGGTGACGTGGACATCGTCAAGGAAGATAATCGGCTCGACGCCGTTGACCGCAGTCTCGCTCATCTACATCACCTCCGCATGAGGGGTCAAACCATTTGCCTTGAGCACCTCATCGGGGAGCTCGGAATAGAAGTGCTCGGTGCCGGGCACGCGCTTGAAGACCGGACGGGTGTCCAGGCCGATGTGCGGATGGCTTGAGCGGGGCGCGAAGCGATCGCCCTTGGGGAAATCGCGCGGGCTGGGGACGGCGCCGGGCACCTGGTGCAGGCGGCCCGAACCGCTCTCGATGGACAGAACGGAACCCAGAAGACCGCGGGTGTACTCGTGAATCGGGTTGGTGAGCAGCTCCTTGGTGGGCGCCTGCTCGATAACCTGACCGGCGTACATAACCGTGATGTTATGGGCGACCTCGGCGACCAACGCCAGGTCATGCGAAACGAAGATCATGGCAAAGCCGAGCTTGGCCTGAAGATCGTTGAGCAGCTTAATGACCTGCTTTTGGACGGTAACGTCCAGAGCGGTCGTGGGCTCGTCGCAGATGACCAGCTTGGGGTCGCGGGTAAGGGCCATAGCGATCAGAACGCGCTGACGCTGTCCACCGGAAAGCTCGTGCGGATAGCTCTCGAGCGTGCGCTTGGGATCGAGGCCGACGAGCTCCAGGAGCTCCTCGGCGCTGCGGGTGCCGCCGCGCTTGGTGAGCTGCTTCATCTGGGCGGAGATGAGCATAGAGGGGTTGAGCGAAGACAGGGCGTCCTGATAGACCATGGCGATATCGGTACCGCGCAGGCCGAACCACTCCTTCTTGCTCATCTTAAGCAGGTCACGACCCTCCCAGAGGACCTCGCCGGAAAGATGCTCGTCCTCATCGGTCAGGCCCATGATGGCCAGCGTGGTGATGGACTTACCGCAGCCGGACTCGCCTACCAGGCCCATGGTCTGGCCGGGACGGACGTCAAAGTTGACATGGTCGACGACGTTGATATCACCGTGGTGCTCAAACTGGATGCAGAAATCGCGGACCGAAAGAATCGGCTCAACGGACTCATCGGGCACATGGCGGTCGTTACGCTTGAGCTCGACATCGCGCAGGGCGCCAAGACGGGCGGACAGGGACTGGGCCTGCTCCTTGTAGGCGCGAACGGGGTCGGAGACCAGCAGGTCGGCCTCGCGGCGCTTGGAGGAATCGGTCGGATCCAGGGCGGCGGAAGGAGCAGCGGCCATAGCGTCGGTAATGCCCTCGGAGAGGATGTTGAGCGCCAGGCAGGTGATCATGATGGCCAGACCCGGGAACAGCGCCTGCCACCAACGACCGGCGAGCACGCCACCGCGGGCGTCGGCGAGGATGTTGCCCCACGTAGCAGTGGGCTCCTGGATGCCAGCGCCGATAAAGGTCAGCGAAGCCTCGAAGATGATAGCGTCGGCGACCAGGGTGACGGTGAAGACCATGATCGGGGCAATGCAGTTACGAAGAACGTGCTTGATCAGAATCCACGGAGCCTTGGCGCCGGAGACGATAACCGCGCGGACATAGTCCTCACCGTACTCGGATACGATGTTGGCACGCACGATACGGGCGATCTGCGGGGTGTACATAAAGCCGATCGCAAAGATAATCGACGGCACGGAGTTGCCCAGGATGGAAACGAAGACGGCTGCGAGGGCGATACCCGGGACAGACATGATGATGTCCAGGATGCGCATAATCGTCTCGGAGACGGCCTTGCGCGAAACCGCAGCAAGAGCACCGACAACGGAGCCACAGACCAGAGCCATAGCGGTAGCACCAAAGCCGATGATCAGCGAGTAACGGCCACCGTAGAGCATACGCGAAAGGATGTCACGGCCCTTGTCGTCGGTTCCGAAGATAAACCCGTTGCCGGGAGCCTGGCGAGCCGTAAAGATCTCGACCGGGCTATAGGGGGCAAGCAGGGGGGCAAGAATCGCAGTCAGGGCGACCAGCACCAGCACGATGGCGGCAATCTTAGAAGACAGCGTCATCTTCTTCCAGCCACCGAGCTTGAGCCCCTTGGAGGCAGCCTTCTCGAGCTGCTCGGTTTGCTTCTCTCGAATCTTTACCATAATCTACACCGTCCTGATGCGCGGGTTGATGAGCAGGTAGAGCATGTCAACCACGATGTTGATGATGATGAAGGCAAGAGCAACGACGATGACGACGCCCTGAACCAGGTTCGCTTCGTTGCCCTGAACGCCCTGCAGGATCGCAGTACCCATGCCGGGGAGGTTGAAGATGACCTCGATGACGACGGCGCCGCCCATGAGATAGCCAATCTTAAGACCGAGGGTGGTGACCGGGGTGATCAGCGCGTTGCGAAGAACGTTGATGCCGACGACGACCTTCTCGGGAACGCCGGCGCCGCGAGCCATACGGACATAGTCCTTGTCGAGCTCCTCGACCATGGCGGTACGCACGATACGAGTCATCTGACCCGTCAGCGGAAATGCCAAGGCGATGGCGGGCATGATCATGCGTCCCAGATAGCCAGCCGGATTCGTGGTGAAGTGCGGCAGGGCACCCGATGCCGGGAGTACCTTAAGGTAGGAAGAGAACAGCAGGATCAACAGAACGGCAAGCCAGAACGACGGGGTTGCCAAGCCGGCGATGGAAAAGACGCGGATCACTTGGTCCGGCCATTTATCGCGATACAGTGCCGCGATGACGCCGAGCAAAAACGATACGACCGCACCGATGGCAAGACCGATGAAGGTCAGCTGCATCGTGACGGGTAGGGCCGTGGAGATGCGCTTGGCAACGGAGTTGCGAGCAGCACCATAGGTGCCCATGTCGCCATGGATCAAATTGCCCATATAGCGCACGTAGCGCACGGGCCAGGGGTCGTCCAGACCATACTTCTCATGGTACTCGGCAACCGCCTCGGGCGAGGCACCGTCACCCAACGCCGTGTAGGCGGGGTCGGTCTTGGAGAACGACATAAGGAAGAACACCAGGACGGTGACGCCCAATGCCATGATCGGCAGCGCCACGAGACGCCTTCCAATCAAACGTAGAAAGTTGTTCACGTTCTCTCCCCTTTCTTTTGTCGGTAGGACCAACTGGTATATGAGTACGGACACTCATTACAAGACCCGAGCGACATCGTTGCCGCCCGGGTCTTTGTTTCAACTATGAGGATACGGTCCCAACGGCCGACATCCTGCATATAGACTCAAGCGAGTCTTACGCCTTGACGGTCGCGACACCCTTAAAGGACATGCTCGTCGTGCCGATGCCCTTGAAGCCATCGAGGGCCTCGCCGTTGGGCGCAGTGGACGGATCGTTCCAGGAAGCGGAGACGGTCTTAACGTGGACAACGGGGTACAGAACGGCGTTGTCGGCGATGATGTCGAAGCACTCGTTCCACTTCTTCTGCTGCTCGTCGCCCTCGGCGGCAAGAGCCTCGTCCATAAGGCCGTGGAGCTTCTGCCACTCAGCGGACTCCTTCCACGGGCAACGGGTCTGCATCCAGACGTTGTCGCCGTACCACCAGTTGAGCAGCAGGTCGGGGTCTGCGCCGAAGCAGGAAGGATCGCCAGGGGCAAGGAGGATATCGTAGGCCTCGCCGCCGTCGATGGCAGCATAGGTGGCCGGCGAGGTATCGGTCTGGATGGTCACATCGAAGCCGAGAGCGTCGAGGTCGTTCTTGACCTGGGCAGCCATACCCTTGATCTGCTCGTTATCAGTGGTGCGCAGGGTAATGGCGCCCGGGGTGATACCGGACTCCTCGATAAGCTTCTTGGCCTTCTTGGCGTCGGTCTTGTACACCGTGGAGGCCTCATGATAGTTGGTGAAGCTCTTGGGCAGGTAGCAGCTGGCAGCGGTAGCAAGGCCGGCGAAGGTGTTGCTGATCATCTTCTCGGTGTCGAGCGCATACATGACAGCCTGACGGACCTTGACGTCGTTCCAAGGCTCCTTGGCGACGTTGAACATGATGAAGCGGGTGCCGAAGCCCTGGACGTTGTCGATCTTGCAGCCAGCGCCCTCGAGCTGGTCGACGGCGTCAGCGGTAACGAGCTCCATGACGAGCGTGGAGCCTTCCTGCTGAGCGGTGACGCGAGCGGTGGGGTCGGTCAGGATACTGTACTGGATCTTCTTATCCTCGGCAGCATACTCACCGTTGTACTCGGGGTTGGGAACCAGGGTGATCTCGGTATCGGAGATAGAATCGTACATCCAGGGGCCGGAGCCGATCGGCTGCTTGGCGCGATCCTCCTCGCTCTGGGTGGCAGGAGTAACGCGAATGATGGCCAGACGGTCCTTGAGCAGGGAGAAGTTGGGGACCTTGGTCTTGACCGTCACGGTGCTGGCGTCCTTGGCCTCGATGGACTCGAAGGGCTGGAAGAACGGAGCGTAGGTAGCAGAAGCGGCGCAAGCGGTGTAGGAGGCGACGACGTCGTCAGCGGTAACCTCGGTGCCATCGGAGAATTTGGCGCCCTTGCGGATGGTGACCTCGAAGGTGGTGTCGTCCACGGACTTGGGATCATCGGTGGCGAGCTCGTTGAAAGTGCTGTAGTCGTGGTAATCGATGCCGTAGAGGCCCTCGACGACGTGCCAGTTAGCGCCCAGGCCCACGGCGGAGCCGGTGCTGGCGGGGTCGAAGCTGGACGGAGCGTAAGCGGAACCGGCGGTGATCACGCCGCCGCCACGGTTGGCGGAATCGGCGGGAGCGGAACCCTCGTCGCTAGAGCTACCACCGCAGCCAGTGAGACCAAAGCCGGCGACAGCAGCGACGCTGCCGGTGAGGCCAAGGAACGAACGCCTGGACATACCCTTATTGATGATGGCCATGTCTTCTCCTATCAATAGAGAATCTTACCCGGGAGCACCTAAACTTGCCCCCGCGCAACTTGCGGACGATATATACCTTACCTACCGACAAACCCAACTGAGGTGCCGCGCTCGGCGACCGATACATACATACGCTTGAACGGTATTTACTACCGTTCACCGAATTCGTTGACAAACGATACAGCAGACAGTATGTATCGGCGAGGTGAGATATCAGTCTTCGTCAACCCGCAGGATAGCAGGGTTTTCGCTTGGGTTAGTCAAACGTTTTAGCGTTAATAAAACCCGAAACCTGCAGGCAATCATGGCGAAATAAATGGTTGAAAATCGCGCAATCATGTATATCAGTTGTTTATGCTCGTGTTTAGCTATCGGAATGGCCAGCCGCGGCCTCGGCGCGCTCGGCATTCCATGCAACGAGCGCCTCGTGGACCGCCTTGGCAACATCGGCAGGTATGCCGCGAACTTCCGCGATCTCTTGCTCGCTCGCTGCGCGCAACCGCTTCATCGAGCCAAAATGGCGCATAATTGCACGTTTTCTAGTGGGTCCCACGCCTGGAACGTCATCGAGTACCGAAACCGTCATGGCTTTATCGCGCAATTCGCGATGGAACGTGATGGCAAAACGGTGCGATTCGTCGCGCACCTGCTTGATGAGATAGAGCGACGCAGACCCAGTCGGAAGTACGACAGGAGTCTCGTCCCAAGGCACGAAAACCTCCTCATCGGCCTTTGCCAAACCACAAACTGGTATATCGAGCCCAAGGGCCTCAAGTTGCTTAATTGCAGCCGTCAATTGCGGCTTGCCGCCGTCGACAACGAGCAAATCGGGGCGCGAGCCAAAACGTTCGTCGGCCATCCGCTCGGGAGCATAGCGACGCCCCAAAACCTCGGACATCGAAACGAAGTCGTTCGCCTCATCCAATTCGGCCTGGATTTTAAAGCGGCGGTACTGGCTCTTGTCGGCGTGGCCGTTGGTAAACACCACCATCGAGGCGACCGTAAAGGTGCCATGAAGCGTAGAGATATCGAAGCACTCGATTCGCATTGGCGGCGCAGGTAGCGCCAAGGCGCTCTCAAGCTCCAGGAGCGCTCGATTGGTGCGATCGTCGGCGTATCCCGTGCGCATCATATAACGCATGAGGGCATGACGCGCATTTTTAGATGCCATATCGAGCAACCGGTGTTTTTCGCCGCGCTGAGGCCTATGGAGATGACAGGAACGCTCGCGCTTGTCCGAAAGCCATTCCCCTAGCGCCTCCGCATCCTCAAGCTCGACGGAAAGGTTCACCTCGGCTGGAATATCAGCCGTCTCGTCGTAATAGCGCTTGAGAAAGCCCGACTGAAGCTCCTCTTCATCGACATCCAGGCCCTTATCGAGAATGAACTCACAGGTTCGAACCGTTCGCCCCTCGCGCACAACAAACACGCAGGCGGCCGAAATGGTCTCTTCTCGATAGAAACCAATCACATCGAGATCGACACTCGACGGAAAAACGACCTGCTGTCGGTCGTCCAGGCCCCTAATAACTTCCAAGCGACGCTTGACGCGCGCCGCCCGCTCAAAATCGAGCGCTTCGGCGGCGTCCGTCATCTCGGATGTAAGCTCATCAACGACATCTTTACGATGGCCCGACAAAAATCGCTCGACGCGTTTAACGTTTTTAGCATAGTCGGCTGGAGAGATCGCACCGACGCATGCCCCCGGGCCGCGGCCAACATGGAAGTCAAAGCAGGGACGCCCGTTTTGAGCGCAAATCATATTGACGATATCTTCTTCGCCCTTGTGGGACTCGACGATACGGCGGCATCGACGCCATTCCGCACAAGAAGCCGAGCAGATCGGGATTACCTTGCGCAGCGTATCAATGGTCTCGCGCGCCGCGCGGCTGTCGGTGTAGGGACCAAAATAACGCGTTCCCGGCTTATGACGCTCACGAGTATATTTAATAGCTGGGAACAGATCGCTCTTGGTGATAGCGATAAAGGGATAGCTCTTATCGTCCTTAAGGTCGACATTAAAGTACGGATGGTATTGACCGATCAGGTTGCGCTCGAGCACCAGCGCCTCGTGCTCGTTCTCGACAACGATATAGTCAAAGCTCGCAACCAGCTGCATCATCAGTGGAATCTTTTGGCGCTCGTCCTGCAGCGTCACATATTGACGCATGCGCGAGCGCAGATTTTTAGCCTTGCCAACGTAAATGACATCGCCCTTGGCATCTTTCCAAAGGTAGCAGCCAGGCTGCATGGGCACACGCGAAACCTGTTCGGCAAGCGTTGGAATGTTGTCATGACCTGCCACGACTGCCTACCTGCGGCGAAGAAGCGCGGAGACCTCAGGCATCTTTAGAAGGACGGCAAGGCCAAAAGTCACGGCAAGTGAAACCATGCCCGCGATGCAAACATAGCCCAAGGTAATAAGAATCGATCCGCCAAGCGCTCCGACAAAACTCTCGAGCGCCCACAAAACGCCGGCACCCGCTGCGGCACCCAGGCCGCCGAGCAAAAGGCCATAGAAGCAGCCGTGCAGAATAGATTTAACCTGAAGACCCTGCAGACGACGACGCAGCCACCACAGCGAACAGCCGACCAGAATCACATAGTCGACAACATACGACATCGCAATCGCAGGCATGCCATAGCCCAGCACCACACCAAACAGCAGAACCGAACCAGCCTGACCGATGGCAGAGTATAGGCAATAGCGGCTATAGGGCTTCATGTCGAGCAACGCCGAGAAGCTCTTCTGCATCAACACGACCACGCCGTAGAGCGGCAGGGAGAGCGCCAGATAAACCAAAAACTCGGACACAAGCGCCACACCCGACTCGTCGAACTTGCCGGCGCAATAAATCATGTTGAGCGGACGGGCAAACACAATGAGATATAGCGCGAAAGGAATCAGGAAGAAGAGCATCTGGGCCACGCCGCACGAGATACCAACGCGCACGCTGTCATAATCCTTTTCCTGGGCATCGTGCGAAAGCTCGGTATAAAGCGCCGTCGAGAGCGAGGCGGCTATCAAGGCATAAGGCAGTGTGTACCAAAGGCGCGCATAGGCAATTACAGAAGGACCGGTCTCGGGCTGCACCACCAGCGCGGCTGCGTTGGTAATGGAAGTCGACACGAACATGCATACCGTAGCGAGCAACGTCGGGACGCCGAGCGCGAGCGTCTGTCGCAGTGCAGGATCCTTAAAGTCGATATGAATATGAGGCCGGACACCATGCTTACCGAGTGCGGGAATCTGGCACGCCATCTGGACAAAAACGCCAAGCGTCGTGCCGAGCGAAATCAAAACGACGCCCGCTTGCTCACCAAAGCAGGCAGATAAGGGAGCGAAGCCCATAAAACTCGCAATGACAATCACATTGTTGAGTACCGGGGCGAACGTCGACCAAAAGTAGTCACGATGCGCGTTAAGAACGCCCGAGAACACCGAGCCCAGGCCGTAGAACAAAATCTGAATGGCAAAGAAACGGAACATGAATGCAGCGGTATCCATGCTTCCGCCATCGCCCGAAAGGAACGACTGCGTCCAGATAAAGCCCGGAGCAAACACGGTGCCCAACACCGAAATGCCGCCCAGCAGCAAAAGCAGGATGCCGAGCAGATTACCTACGTATTCGTTTGAGGCGTCGCGACCCTGCTCACGACGCACGCCCATGTACACCGGCAAAAAGGCGGTAACCAACATACCGCCCATCACGAGCTCATAGAGCATATTGGGCAGGTTGTTGGCGACCTGATAGGAAGACGAGAGCAGCGACATGCCGATGGCGGCAGCCATAGCCCAAGTACGGATAAACCCGGTGACGCGCGACACAATGGTCAGTGCAGTCATGAGGCCGGCAGAACGGCCAACCGTAGAGTAGTCCGACGAGCCCATATCATCTACGTCGTCCTGTGATTGGGGGCTGACTTCAGTGTGTTGTCGAGAATCAACCTCGATATCAGGCTCATCGATTATCGCGAAGGGGTCGTCGACCAAAACGGCATCATCGGCAGAAAAAGCTCCGTCAACAGGCGTGACATCGTTGTCAAACGAAGCGTCATCGTTAGCTACGGCATTATTACCAAACACCGTGTCAACTTCCCTGGCGGCAGCGGTTCGACCAGAAAACGATAATAGATCCCAATCATCGTCCTCAACAGCAACGCCCTCGACCGGATCGGTCGAGCCGAGCGGTGACCACTCGTCATCCAAAAGCAACTGCTCGCCATCACCGTCGGTTGCAGGCCTCGCGGGACGATCGGCTGGGACACCCTGCAGTGCGCCCTTTCCCTGAGCCGCCATCAAAAACACCGCCGTCTCATCGGGACGCGGCGCACGAGACGCCCCGGCGTCAGGCATCCGTCCGGCACGGGATTGAGCCGCGGCCAAAAACACCGCCGTCTCATCGGGACGAGCCGAAGAGAGAATCGTACGGGGAGGCACCGTACCGGCACCGGCGGCACGCAAATACACAGCCGTCTCCCCTGGATCTGCAGCAACGGACCAAGCGTTTCGAATCTGGTCATCGACCGAAGAAGCCTCAGGCGCGGGCGTCTGAGAAGCCGAACCCTTTGCAAAGTGAGCTCCGCGCTTCGATTCTTCCTGCGGCATCGCTCAGTCCTCTCTCGTGATCGGGGCAACCGTCGCCCCGCAAAATGCAACTAAGTCGTCGGGGGCAAGCTCAAGTTGATAGCCACGCTTACCGCCTGAGATAAAAATGGTATCCCAAAGGACGCATGTCTCATCGATCAGCGTCCGAAAGCGTTTTTTCATGCCGACTGGACTGCAGCCGCCCCGGACATACCCCGTCGCGGCAAGCAAGTCCTTGACATGCATCATGGTCAGCGACTTTTCACCAGCGGCGCGCGCGGCGGCCTTTAGGTCAAGCTCGTCGGCAACGGGAATACAGCACACAACGTGTTCGTTGGACGGCGTCACGCAAACCAAGGTCTTAAACCCCTGGCCAGGCTCCTCGCCAAGTTGTTCCAAAATTGCAACGCCTAAACCCACCGACTCATCGCCATCGTCTTCATACGTATGGAGAATATAGGAGATGCCGGCGTTTTCCAGCTCGCGCATCGCATTGGTTTTCGGCGTCTTTGCAGCCTTTGCCATGGCATGTCCCTTCCCTCGCATTCGAACGTAACGCCTAAGTATATGTCCAATTTAGCCGCATACGTCATCTCGACACACAGAAGCGCCACCGAATCGAAAGGAATCGGTGGCGCTTCTCGTACGACGGCGTCTCTTTACTGGGCGTCGAGTTGTGCCTGACGCTCGCGGTCGCGCTTGAGCAGCGGTGCCAAGAACTTGCCCGTGTAACTCTGCGAACATGCCGCGACCTGCTCCGGCGTACCCGAGACCACGACGGCTCCGCCGCCATTGCCGCCCTCGGGACCCATATCGATCAGGCGGTCGGCAACCTTGATGACATCAAGGTTGTGTTCAATCACCAGCACCGTGTTGCCCGCATCGACCAAGCGCTGCAGCACATCGAGCAGCTGGCGGACGTCCTCAAAATGGAGGCCGGTCGTCGGCTCGTCCAAAATATAGAACGTCTTGCCCGTCTGGCGTCGATGAAGCTCCTTGGCGAGTTTCACACGCTGCGCCTCGCCGCCCGAAAGCGTCGTGGCAGGCTGCCCCAAACTCACATAGCCCAAGCCAACGTCATACAAAGTCTGAAGCTTGCGCTTAATCTGCGGGATATTCCCAAAGAAGGCCAGCGCCTCGGTGACGCTCATGTCGAGCACGTCCGAGATGGTCTTGCCACGGTAGGTGACCTCGAGTGTCTCGCGGTTGTAGCGTTTACCGCCGCAAACTTCGCAGGGAACGTAGATATCGGGAAGGAAGTGCATCTCGATCTTGATCTGTCCGTCGCCCTTGCACGCCTCACAGCGCCCGCCACTCACATTAAAGGAGAAACGACCCGGCGAGTAGCCGCGCGCCTTCGACTCCGGCGTACTCGCAAACAGCGCGCGAAGATCATCCCACAGGCCAATATAGGTAGCAGGGTTGGAACGCGGTGTGCGGCCAATCGGCGACTGGTCGATATCGATAACCTTATCGATACACTCGATGCCCTCGATTTTCTTATACGGACCCACAGGGCGCGTCGAACGGTGAATAGCATTCGTAAGGGCAGGCGCAATGGTGTCGGTAACCAGGGAGCTCTTGCCCGATCCCGACACGCCGGTAACAACCGTAAGCGTACCAAACTCGATCTTGGCAGTAACGTTTTTGAGGTTGTTAGCTCGAGCGCCCGTAATTTTAAGGCAGCCGCGACCGGGCTTGCGCCGTTCATCAGGCACCCGGATCATTCGTTTGCCGGTCAGATAAGCGCCCGTCATCGACTCAGGACACGCCATGATATCGGCAGGCGTTCCCGCCGCGACTACGTGTCCGCCGTTGACGCCGGCGCCGGGCCCCATGTCGATCACGTAGTCGGCGGCACGGATCGTGTCCTCGTCGTGTTCGACGACGATGACGGTATTGCCGATATCGCGCAGACGCTCAAGGGTCTTGATCAGGCGCTCGTTATCGCGCTGATGAAGGCCGATCGATGGCTCGTCCAAAATGTACAGGACACCCATGAGGCCGGCGCCGATCTGTGTTGCCAGGCGAATACGCTGCGCCTCGCCACCAGAAAGCGTCGCCGAGGCACGATCGAGCGTCAGATAGTCGAGTCCAACATCGACCAGAAAACGCAAGCGCTCCAGGATTTCCTTGACGATGCGCCCGCCGATAAACTGTTGGCGCTCGGTGAGCTCCAGGCCCTCAAAAAACTCGAGCGACTCACGGCACGACAGGCAACAAACCTCGTAAATGGACTTGCCACCCACGGTGACGGCGAGCATCTCAGGGCGCAAACGAGCGCCGTGGCAGCTCGAGCACGGTTCCTCGCGAATGTACTTCTCCAAGCGCGCCTTGGTGTTCTCGTTCGTCGTCTCGGTATAGCGTTCGTACAGGATGTTGCGAACGCCCGAAAACTTGGTATCCCACTGGCTACGACGTCCGTCGAGCTTTTGGTAGTCAACCGAGATCTTCGTATCGCCCAGGCCATCCAAGAATGCACGACGCACGCGAGGGGGCAAGTCCTCCCACGGCGTATCGGCGCTTACCTTAAAGTGTTTACAGACCGCAGCAAAAATCTGCGGGTAGTAGTTCGAATTACCAAACAGGCTACCAAAGACTCCGTCGGCAATGGACTTCGAGGGGTCCTCGATCAGCGCCTCGGCATCAACGGTTTTCTTAAAGCCCAGGCCGTCGCACTCAGGACATGCGCCATAGGGAGCGTTAAACGAAAAATCACGCGGCTGAAGACCGTCAATGGAGTGTCCATGCTCCGGGCACGCCAAGGCCAACGAATACTCCAGCAGCTCGCCCTCGGTCCCCTCGGGAGCATCACGATCGGGCAGCATGTACACATTTACATTGCCGTGAGCCAGCGCGGTCGCCTGCTCAACAGACTCGGCGATACGACCCAGAGAGTTCTCACGGATCACGATGCGATCGACCACGACCTCGATATCGTGCTTGAACTTCTTGTCCAGATCGATTGGATCGTCGAGCGAGCGCACTTCACCGTCGACACGCACGCGGCTAAAGCCCTCGGCGCGAAGGTCCTCAAACAGTTTGGTGTACCCGCCTTTTCGCCCGCGCACCACCGGTGCCAGCACAAACGCGCGGCGACCCTCCCCCGCCGCCAAGACCTTGTCGGCAACCTGGTCGGTCGTCTGGCGCTCAATGACGCGGCCGCATTCGGGACAGTGCGGGGTGCCCACACGGGCGAACAGCAGGCGCAGATAGTCATAAATCTCGGTTACGGTGCCAACCGTCGAGCGAGGGTTTTTAGACGTCGTCTTTTGGTCGATCGACACCGCCGGCGAAAGGCCGTCGATTGAATCCAAGTCGGGTTTGTCCATCTGGCCCAAGAACTGGCGCGCATAGCTCGAAAGGCTCTCGACGTATCGACGCTGGCCCTCGGCATAGATAGTGTCAAATGCCAGCGAGCTCTTGCCCGAGCCAGAAAGACCGGTAATGACCACGAGTTGGTCACGCGGAATGGAAACATCGATATCACGGAGGTTGTGCTCACGAGCGCCGCGAATAACGATAGAAGAATCAGACATGGAAGCTCCTTGCCTCCTATTGCATCGAATCATACTGCCGATGAGTTTAGCGCACTCGACGCGCACAGATGTTCGTAATACAAGATTCGCAGACCTTTAGCTTTGTCCGACGCACGCATGCTGCGTGTCCGACCCACGCTTTCGAATGCCATCGATTACCCATCGCACATCACAAATGACTCCCGCTCGCAAACGAGGGTACAATGACGCTCGTGTCACATCACGGGGCCCCGGCCCCAACATATACAAAGGAGTCATACATGGGTTGCGAGCACGCACAGGCCGCCGGCGGACAAACGTCGCCGTCGCAATTTGAGGAGAACACGCTGTCCGAGGTCAAACGCGTCATCGCCGTGCTTTCCGGCAAGGGCGGTGTCGGCAAGTCGTTTGTCACCGGCGCCATCGCCACCGAGCTTGCCCGTCACGGCCACAAGGTCGGCGTCCTCGATGCCGACATCACCGGTCCCTCTATCCCCAAGATGTTCGGTATGAGCGGACGCCACGTCCATGCCCTTGGCAACCTTATGCTGCCCGAAATCTCCGAGCACGGCGTCAAGGTCATGAGCTCCAACCTGCTGCTCCAAAACGAGACCGACCCCGTCCTTTGGCGCGGTCCGGTCATCGCAGGCGCCATTAGGCAGTTCTGGAGCGAGACCTCGTGGGGCCCCATCGACTACCTGCTGGTCGACATGCCTCCGGGAACAGGCGATGTCGCGCTCACCGTCTTCCAGTCGCTGCCCGTCGACGGCATCGTCATCGTCACGAGCCCGCAGGATCTGGTCTCGATGATCGTCGCCAAGGCGGTTAACATGGCCGAGAAGATGAACGTCCCCATTCTGGGCATTGTCGAGAACATGAGCTACATTGAGTGCCCCGACTGCGGCAAGAAGATCGAGGTCTTTGGCAAGAGCAAGCTTCCCGAGGTCGCAGAGCGCTATAACCTCGACATCTTGGGCCAGCTTCCCATTAATCCAGCACTCGCCGAGGCCTGCGATAAGGGCGAGGTCGAGACCGCGCTGCCCGACGGCATGTTGCCCCAGGCCGTCTCTGCCGTCGAGGCCATTGCCCCGCACGAGACCGACGAGGCCTAAGTGAACACGAGCGCCTTCTATGACGTCCTGGTAATCGGCGGCGGGGCTTCAGGCCTCGCCGCCGCCATTACGGCCGCACGCGCTGGCAAAAGCGTCTGCATCGTTGAGCGCGATGTCGCCTGCGGCCTTAAGCTCCTTGCGACCGGCAACGGTCGCTGCAACCTCTCCAACGAATCGATTGAACCACAGCGGTATAACCACCCCGCATTCGTCGAATCCGTCATGGGCCCCCAGCCCGAACAAGAGCTTATTGGTTTCTTCTCCTCGCTGGGCATCATGACAACCTCCGAGGAAGGCCGGCTGTACCCGCGCTCCCTTCGCGCCGAATCGGTACGCGACGCGCTTCTCAACGTTTGCGACCGCCTGGGTATCACCTTAATCTGCGGAGCCAACGTTGCCTCGGCGCACAAAGCTTCCGAAGGCTGGGCACTCCAAATAAACCGTCCAGCGCGGGCACTCAAGGCAAAAAAGCACGACGACCGAAAATCGGAGCTCCGCTCGCTTCGGAAAGCACTCGCCGATGTCCCTCGCAAGAACGAGGCCTTGGAGGCACATGCCGTAATTATCGCCACGGGTGGCAACCCCACCGGTATCGCCGATACGTTTAGCCTCCCCCTCACTTCGCTGCGCCCCATCCTCTGCCCCGTATCGGCAACGGTCGTCGGCGATCGGGCGGCACTCAAGACGTTGGATGGTCTGCGCGTCCGCGCCCGCTTGACGCTCACCCGTAACCATAGTGAGCTCTGGCACGAAGACGGTGAAGTACTGTTTCGAACCTTCGGTATCTCGGGCGTCGCTGTCTTCAACCTCTCCCGTCGTATCCAGCGCGGCGATACGATCCTGCTCGACGTTTTCCCCGACCTCTCTAAAGACGAGTTGCTCGATATGCTTAACCGGCGCGTTAAGCTGCTCGGCGGCTTTTCGCCCCGCGATCCCCGTTGGCTCGACGGCATGCTCGCCCCGCAACTCTCCCGCGTCGTCTGCACAGCGTTCGAGCAGTGCCATCCAGGCTCCAACGATGTCGTCCACCTGGTCTCGTTCCTCAAGCACTTTAAGTTGCTCGTCGAGGGAACAGCCGAGGAGCGCTCGGCGCAGGTCACGCGTGGTGGCGTATCTGTCGAGAGCATCTCAACACCCAGTCTACACGCGTGCAGCGTTGTCGACGCCCCACTTTACGTCTGCGGCGAAGCGCTCGACATCGACGCCGATTGCGGAGGCTTTAACCTTGCGTGGGCCTGGATCTCGGGCATTCGCGCTGCAAGCAGCCTGTAGCCGCACAGTCTATAATCAAAAACGCATTCGGGCCGTCTGGGATACCGGACGGCCTCTTTCTTGCCTCTAAGGAGACCTCGATGATCGAACTCACCCAAGTCAACGCGTCACTCGATGAAGCCGGCGATGAAAATGCCTGCCTCATTGTTGGCAAGCGATTCGCCAAGCGCGTCCTGCGTTGCAAGGACTCCGAGATCAAGTCCATCGAGCTCCACCGCAAGTCAATCGACGCTCGCAAAAAACGAGACGTCCATTTTATCCTGAGCTTTCGTGTTGAGCTGACTAGTCCCCACCTCGAGCGAGAAGCGATCGACAGCGTTGCCGAGCGTGACCGCTCGCGCGTACGCGCGATAGAAGACGATGAGCCTTCATTCCCCTCCCCCGTTTCCGGCGCACCCAAAGAGCGCCCCGTCGTCGTCGGTGCCGGATGCGCCGGCCTTTTCGCCGCACTCACCCTTGCCGAAGCAGGTCTGAAGCCCTTGCTCATCGAGCGCGGCGACCCGGCATTTCGCCGCTCGCAGGCGATCGACCTCTTTCTAAAAGAGCGTATCCTCGACCCCGAGAGCAATATTCAGTTTGGTCTGGGCGGCGCGGGGACCTTCTCGGACGGCAAGCTCAATACGGGAACAAAAAATCCCGCCCATCGCCTCATCCTCGAAACCTTCGTCGAGGCGGGTGCGCCCCGCGATATTCTGTGGGATGCCAAGCCGCACATTGGCTCCGACATCCTTCCCACGGTTGTTACCGCTATATCCCAGCGCATCGAGCAGCTCGGAGGTGTCGTCCGTTATCGAACAAAACTCGTCGACATTCGCATCGACGCGT
Organism: Collinsella sp. Sow4_D11; assembly: GCF_052116465.1. Classification (NCBI taxonomy): domain Bacteria; kingdom Bacillati; phylum Actinomycetota; class Coriobacteriia; order Coriobacteriales; family Coriobacteriaceae; genus Collinsella; species Collinsella sp. Sow4_D11. The sequence continues at coordinate 158,396 of NZ_JBQKLA010000002.1, forward strand.
CTGGCGCCATCACCGGTATTGATGTCCAATCATCCCAAGACGCCGCTTACGAGTCAATTGAGACAAAGCATCTCATCCTCGCCTGCGGGCATTCTGCTCGCGATATTTTTGAACTCCTTAAGGACCACGACGTGGCCCTCGCACAAAAGACCTTTGCCATGGGCGTTCGCATCGAGCATCCGCAGCGCGACATCGACCGAGCCCAATATGGAGCCTCGGCGGGACATCCTGCCCTCGGAGCAGCCCCCTACAAACTCGTCGCTCATCTTCCCAACGGCCGCAGCGTGTTCTCGTTTTGTATGTGCCCCGGCGGGCAGGTTGTCGCCGCCTCTTCCGAGCAGGGCCACCTGTGCGTCAACGGCGCCAGCCTCAATGCCCGCGACGGCCGTAACGCAAATGCCGCCCTGCTCGTTAACGTCACGCCCGAGGACCTTCCCGACGATGACCCGCTCGCCGGCATCGAGCTCCAGCGCGCCTGCGAGGCGGCCGCCTATCGCCTGGGCGGTTCCAACTGGAACGCACCGGCACAACTCGTCGGAGATTTCCTCGCAGGACGCGCCAGCAAGGCGCCCGGAAAGGTAAAGCCCACCTATCCGCTCGGTGTGACCTGGACGGCAATTGACGAAGCCCTGCCGCAGCATATCGTCGAGTCGCTCCGCCTGGGACTTCCCCTACTCGGAAAAAAGCTACGGGGCTACGACCGCCCCGATGCCGTTCTTACCGGCGTGGAGACTCGTTCGAGCTCACCGGTCACTGTCACCCGAGACCGAACGTGCCATGCCGTGTCGACCCCGGGCCTCTACCCTTGTGGTGAGGGAGCTGGATATGCCGGAGGCATCATGAGCGCGGCCACCGACGGTATCCGTTGTGCCGAAGCCCTGATCGCAGACCTCTAGCGAACGAATTCCAGCGCGCAAAAGACACAGGCCCCGAGCTCCACAGGGAACTCGGGGCCTGTTCGCTATTTCTTAAACCGTGCACCCTGGCGTTTTCTACCCGATGCGAACGTGGAACCCTTGCGGGCCTGCGAACGTAAGCGCTCGATCGTCTCGTCCTCAGACGCACCCTCGAGCATCGCCCGAATCTGAACGACAGCATCACGCAGGCGCGCCGCCTCCTCAAAGTCCATGACGGCAGAAGCGTTACGCATATCTTCTTCCATGGTTTCGACGATCCGCACAAGCTCGTCATGCGGTAGTTCTTCCAACTGCTCCGCAAGGGTCTGCTCGGGCGCCGCCGTTTCCGGCACACCGCCCTCGCCCGACTCATCGGGCGTATAGAATGCACCATGGCCAAGAGAGTCGCCCTTCGAGCGTCCCTTGGAGCCCACAGTTTTTTCGGCCTCGGCAATAAAACTTGAGATGTCGTTGATGGCCTTGCGCACTGTCTTGGGCACAATGCCATGTTCTTCGTTATATGCCATCTGAATCTCGCGACGGCGCCGCGTCTCCTCGATGGCCGCTTTCATCGAATCGGTCACAACGTCTGCATACATGATGACTTCGCCATCGGCGTTACGGGCCGCACGGCCAATCGTCTGAATCAGCGAACGGCGGTTGCGCAAGAAGCCTTCCTTATCGGCATCGAGAATTGCCACCAGTGAGACCTCGGGAAGATCCAAGCCCTCGCGAAGCAGGTTGATGCCAACGAGAACATCGATCTTGCCCTCGCGCAGCGTTCGCAGGATCTCGACACGGTCCATTGTCGCCGTATCAGAGTGCATGTAATTGACCTTAATGCCCGCATCAAGTAGATGGTCGGTCAGGTCCTCGGCCATGCGCTTGGTCAACGTGGTCACCAGCACGCGCTCCTTGCGGGCAACGCGCTCGCGAATCTCGTCCTCAAGATCGTCAATCTGACCGCGAACGGGACGCACGTCAATCTTGGGGTCGAGCAGGCCGGTCGGACGAATAATCTGCTCCACGTCGTTTTGGCTCACCCGCAGCTCGTAGTCGCCCGGCGTTGCCGAAACATAGATGAACTGGGGGATTCTCGCCTCAAACTCATCGAAACGAAGCGGGCGATTGTCAAGCGCCGAAGGCAGGCGAAAACCATGCTCAACAAGCGTAACTTTGCGCGATCGGTCGCCTTCGTGCATGCCGCGAATCTGTGGCACCGTCACGTGGCTCTCGTCTATGATGCAGAGCATGTCCTTGGGAAAGTAGTCAATCAAGGTAAACGGCGGCTCACCCGGCTTACGCCCGTCCAAATGGCGAGAGTAGTTCTCGATACCGTTGCAAAAACCCATGGTCTCGAGCATCTCTAAGTCATAATCGGTGCGCTGCTGCAGTCGTTGCGCTTCGAGCAGCTTATTGGTTGCCTTGAGCTCCGCCACGCGCTTCTCGCACTCTTCACTGATTGACTTCAAGGCCGCCTTGACCTTGGGCTTCTCGGTCACATAGTGCGATGCCGGCCACACGGGAATAGCCTCATACTCACGAAGCATCTCACCGGTAACCTCATCGATTTCGGCGATAAGCTCGACCTCATCGCCAAAGAACTCAAATCGCAACGGATGCTCGGCATAGGGCGGATACACATCGACAACATCACCACGCACGCGGAAGGTGCCACGCGCCAAGTCATAGTCGTTCCGGTCGTACTGAATGTCGATGAGCGCATGGATAAAGTCATCGCGCTCGAGCGGTACTTTCTTGTCGACATTCGGCGCCAGCCCCGCATAGTCCTCAGGAGAGCCGATGCCATAGATGCAGGACACCGAAGCAACGACGATCACATCGCGTCGAGAAAGCAACGAGGCGGTCGCCTGATGTCGAAGCATCTCGACTTCTTCGTTAATCGAAGCATCCTTCTCGATATACGTATCGCTTTGCGGCACATATGCCTCGGGCTGATAGTAGTCGTAGTACGAGACGAAGTAGACCACGGCGTTGTTGGGAAAGAATTCTTTGAGCTCGCTCGCAAGCTGGGCGGCGAGGGTTTTGTTGGGGGCCATGACCAGCGTTGGCTTACCGAGAGCTTCGATGGTCTTGGCCATGGTAAAGGTCTTGCCCGAGCCGGTCACGCCAAGCAAAACCTGATAGCGGTCTCCGTCCCTCACACCCTGCACAAGCGACTCAATGGCCTTAGGCTGTGAACCTGCAGGCTCATAGGGAGACACGACCTCAAACGGTACCTCAGAGCCCTCAACGCCAAAACGTTTGAGCTCTCCGCCAACACGCTCAACTTCAAAATCCGCCATGGATACTCCTAACTCATACATCTGCAGTATACGCAGGCGGCAGGCATAGTCCTATACGAACCGGTCGGGATAGAGGGTCTTATAGCGAACCCAGGCATTATTGACACGAATCAAATAGGCTTGCGTCTCGGGAAAGGCAATCGCGTTATGGAGCGATGTGTTTTGCTGCGCCCACCCATCGACATTGCCCATTCCGGCATTGTAAGCAGCAATAGCGCTATCCGTCGACCCATTGAAATACGTCAACAGGTATGAGAGGTACGCGCACCCAAATTCGATATTCGAAGCGGGGTCATTCAGGTCATCGGCTGAATACTCGTCCCCGTCGACAAGGCCCTTAGCGATCATATCCTGAGCGGTTTCGGGCATAAGTTGCATGAGACCTTGGGCGCCCTGATTTGATTCCGCCTCGGGATCCCAGTTTGATTCCGACTTGATGACGGCACACACCAGATACGGATCGAGATTATGCGAAATACTGGACTGCTTTACATACGCCTCATAGTCAATCGGATAGAACGGTTTAAAGAAAGCGGCGGGAGCACACGAGTAAACGAGCGAGATAAGGCCAAAGACGAAAACGACAACTAGCGGCACAAGGCGATACCACGTAAAGAAACGCGTCTTAGGCATCTGTCGTCTCCTTATCCATAGCATCCATAAGGCCATGGCGAGCAAGCCACGCGTCCAGTTGTTCAAAGAGCGAGCTGTCGCCCGCTGCGTTATCAATCACGGTCGTGGCGAGACTGCAAAGCGAAGACTCATCGGGTTGGCAAGCACAGCGAGCATCAAAATCGGATGGCTCCATACCACGGTGAATAGCGCGTTCGCGACGGACCGCTAAAGGAGCGCTAACAACCATAATTTCATCCGCAAGGCCAAAGGCGTCCTCAAAGCCAGTCGGAGCAGATACTTCGACCGCCGCAAAGGGATAGCGGGAAGACGAAACCGTACAGCAAACAGGATCGAGAATCCTCAGCGAAAGCTGCTCAATGAGAACGGGGTGCACAATACTATTGAGCCTTGCAACCATATCGGGAGAAACAAAAGCTCGAGAAGCGAGGATGTTACGTCGAACACCGCCATCCTCGTCCAAAATATCCCAGCCAAACTCTTCAGCAAGAGCATTGACGATATCCGACCCCGGCACGTACAGCGATTTGGCAAGAACGTCTAAATCGATAAGCAGGGCTCCGCGAGATTCCAGAAAGCGGCAGGCAGTCGATTTACCCGAAGCAATATTGCCCAAAACGAAAACGGTAAACATCAAGCCCTCCCTAACGTCAATGCGAGTAATTATCGCGCAAATACAAAGCGACGGTTCAAAAAACAGCCAAACAGTAAGAGAGTCAAAGGAAGAGTCCGTTCACAAGGCACAGCTTGTATATAGCGCAAAAAAGGGGGAGGCCGCGAGGCCTCCCCCTTCTCGATTCTCGATGACGGCTCGGTGCCGTCCACCGGTCAGCGGCGCCCTGGCCTCCCACGGGCTGGCCCCGCAGTACTCTCGGCGCGATGGGGCTTAGCTTCCGGGTTCGGAACGGGACCGGGCGTGCCCCCCATGCTCTGGCCGCTGACCGGTGGGCGGCGCCCACCGTATCTTCGGTGCCCGGTGTCTCTCTCACGTGCCCTGGGGGCCGCATGGCGCATAGGGGAGGTGACTCGGGGGCATCCTCGTGCCCGGACCGCGCGTGAGCGCTGGGTCCCGCGGGCCGCGAGGTGCGGTTCCGGAAGAGCTCGGGCGATTAGTGCGGCTCGGCTGAGGGCGTCGCCGCCCTTGCACCTGCCGTCTATCGACCAGGTAGTCTACCTGGGCCCTTACCGGAAGGAGAACTAATCCCTGGAACGGCTTCCCGCTTAGATGCCTTCAGCGGTTATCCGCGCCG